>NZ_CAJNBO010000030.1:0-105857 GCF_905221015.1 Paraburkholderia nemoris
CCTTGAGCCGTTGTTCGCCGCTTGACTTCCAATACGGTTGCTTTTCTTTGCGGCGGCAAAGAAAAGTAGGTGCCGCCCCGCACAGGGGCAACGCTAATAGACCACTAACAATGCAAGGAAAGGCACCAAAGCCAGAACAAGGAAAGCCCAAAGCCCCAAGAACAAATACAAACAAGCGCCGCGCAGGCAAAAAAAACTCAAAACTTATGCCGCATCCCAACCCTCACAACAGCCTGTTTATCATCAGCCGCCGCCGAAGGCCCATTAACAGCAGCCACGGCCTGCCTGCCAGTCGAGTCCACCCCTGAGGCCTTCTGATAAACCCCAATCAGATACACATCAGTACGCTTCGACACGAAATAATCGATCCCTGAAGCGACCTGCTGATAGGTCGCCCCTGTCATGCCTCTAACCGAACTCCCCTTCGTATAGTCATACGCAACCCCACACAACAAATCAGCCGTGATCTGATACTTGAAGTTCACTTCAGCATTATTCAACGTAGCGTTGCCGCTCAGCCCAGCAGGATTCGGCCCCGACGACAGATCCCCAAGATCACGAAAACTCGTATTCGAATACGTCGCGCCGAACGTCGCCGCTCCGAAAAGATACGACGCTCCAGCCCCAATCACGTGCAGCGATTTTGCCGACGCATACCCGGAATACACAGGCGACACCATATTGCTGCCAGGCACGCCATTCACAGTAGCTGCCGGACTACCGGTACTGCCAAAGAACGAAGTGTTCGGATTGGCGACATCGAGATACCCCACACCAAGCGCCAACGGCCCATTCACATACCCCGCCGACACCGACCAGATCCGGTTGCGCGAGAAATTGCCCGCGACGCCGCCCAAGCTAACCATGCCTTCCACCGTCAAACCACCATACGTATTGCTGGTGAACTTGATCGCGTTGTTGGTGGAGTTGGTGTTGTTGATGTTGTCGAGATCGCCAGGATGCGCCGCCATATACCCACCCCATTGGTCGCCGACTTCGAAGGGGCCGAGGATATCGACGTTCGTGTCGTACTGGCGGCCAAGCGTCACCGTGCCGAACGGACCCGACACGCCCACCCAGGCTTTCTTGCCGAACAGCAGCCCGCCTTGCCCCAGCTTGCCAGTGCTGGCGTCGAAACCGTTCTCCAGCATGAAGATCGCCTTCATGCCGCCACCGAGATCCTCCGCGCCGCGCATGCCCCACCGGCTTTGCTGCATCACGCCGCTCAGCAGACGAACCGCGCTATGGCCCGAGACGCCGCCGTTAGCGTTGGCCGTCGCCGCATTGCTCGTGTAACTCAAACCTTCATCGATAATGCCGTATAGCGTGACGGCACTCTGTGCATGCACCACGGCCGGAGCGAGTGCGGCAAGGCTTACTGCCAGTAGCGTTTTTTTCATGTGGTTTGACGCTCAATTTGAAGAAAGTGGAAAGTGCGAAAAGTGACGGACGTGTTCGCTCCCGCGAGCCACGCGTTGCTTGTCTGCAAGCAGCCGGTGGCGAAACCGGCTACTGGAAGAACCTCGGAATTAGCGGTGTCTAACGGCGCCCGCTGATCAGCGGCGGCCGTATCGTGCGGCGGGCCGCGGCGGTCTCATAGGCGTGGCCGAACTGGAGCAGACTCCATTCGTCGCGAAAGCGTCCGGCGATCTGCAAGCCGATCGGCAAGCCGGAGTCGCTAAAGCCGCATGGCATAGCGAGCACCGGCGATTCAGTGGAAGACAGATACCAGCAGATGCGCATCCAGTCGATGTACGAGTCGTAGCGCGTACCCATGAATTCAGTGGGCCAGCGCAAATCGGCGTCGAAGGGCAGCATCTGCGTGGCGGGCAGCACGTAGTACGCGTGGTTGTCCATGAAGCGGCGCATGCGCTCGAACAAGGCCGTCTTGCGCGCGAACATATCGCCCAGGTCCGCCGCGGATAGCGAGCGATGCAGGCGGCACTCCGCTTCGATTTCCGGCTTCAGTTGCGCGCGTGCCTCGGCATCGAGCCGATCAACCAGGCTGCCGATCATCCAGGCGCGCTCGATGCGGAACACATCCTCGGCATCGCCGAGATCGGGGTCGGCGAATTCGACCTCGCAGCCCATCGACTCGAACACCGCCGCTTGGGCGTGCACGATCCGCTGAATCTCGGGGTCGACAGCAAGACCGGCAAGCTGGATCGACATGGCGACGCGTGTGCCACGAAAATCGCGTTGCAACGGTTGCGCGAAGCGCGATCCTGGTTCGGTGATTTCGGTCGCGGTTTCGCCTGAGGGGCCGGAGATCGCGCTGAGCAGCAAGGCGGTATCGGCGACGTTACGCGCCATCGGCCCATCTACGCCGAGTGTCCCCCAGCCGTTCGAATCCGGCGCGCGCGGCACGCGTCCCGGCGACGGACGCAAACCCACCACCGCATTCCACGCGGCCGGATTGCGCAGCGAACCGCCCATGTCGCTGCCGCACGCTAGCGGATTCATCCCGCACGCAACGGATGCCGCGGCGCCGCCGCTGCTCCCGCCAGCGGACTTGCTCAGGTCCCACGGATTGCGGGTCACGCCAAATACGTCGTTGAACGTGTGCGAACCGGCGCCGAATTCAGGGGTGTTCGATTTGCCGATCATCAGCGCACCTGCAGCGTCACAGCGGCGCGCGATCAGTGCGCTGTGCTCGGGTACGTGATGTTCGAAGGCCTTTGAGCCGAACGTCGTGCGCACGCCGCGCGTCGCGGTCAGGTCCTTCTGCGAAACGGGCAGGCCATGCAGAGGACCTTGCCAGACGCCGCGCGCCCATTGCGCATCGATTTCGGCGGCACGGTTGCGCAAGGCGGATTCATCGGCGATCGTCACCAGTGCGTTGACTTGCGGGTTGACGGCTTCGATGCGTGAGAGGTGGGCGTTCAGAATGTCGACGGCGCTCACTTCTTTCTTGCGTTGCAGATCAAGCAAGGTAAGGGCGGACAGATCGCAAAGATCGCTGCTCACAGCGAGCGGTGTATCGGCGTGAAGAGTATCTGACATGAGAATTTCGCGGTGTTGGAGAACGAATGATGTGTGTGACGGCCTAGATTTCCCGACGCGTGCGGTCTACCACGAACAGGAGCGCGATCAGCGAGAGCACCCCGCAAACGATCACGTACCAGGCGGGGGCGGCCGGATTGCCGGTTGCCTGAATCAGCCAGGTCACGATGAATTGCGCAAAGCCGCCGAAAATCGACACGCCCGCTGCATAGGCAAGGGAAAGTCCCGTTGCACGTGTGCTGCGCGGGAACATCTCCGGCAGCATTGAACCGGTCGCACCTGCGTTGATGGAGTGCAGCGCTGCGAGTGCGCAAACCACCAGATATAAAGTGCTGACCGAAGGCGAGTGCTGGATCAGGTAGAAGCCCGGCAGAATGAGCACGGTCAGCAGCACGCGCGAGATGAAGGTAACGCGTTTGCGGCCGAACGTATCGGACCAGATGCCGCCCACCGGCGACATCACCAGCATTACCGCGCCTGCGAGAATCCCGCACCAGAGGGCGGTATCCATTGGCAGATGCAATACCTTGATCGCATACGTCGACATGTAATAGATCACGATGAAATGCGCCGACGTACCGCCGACCACCAGAAAAAGAGCCACCAGCACGAGGCGCCAGTCGCGTTGCAGAACAGTCTTCAGCACGCCGGCAGAGTCCGGCGCGGAGTCGGCCGGCGCATCCGCTTCGCCGCCCAGCCGCGAACGCAGATAAAGGCCGAGCGGCGCGATCAGCACGCCCGCGAGAAATGGAATACGCCAACCCCAGGCTTCGAGCGAAGCCTTGTCGAGGTAATGCGACAGTAGAAAGCCCACCAGCGAACCGGCCAGCGCTGCCGCGCCCTGGCTCGCAAACTGCCAGCTCGTGATGTAGCCACGCCGCGAAGAAGACGCGCGTTCCGCGAGCAGTGTGGTTGCGACGCCGACTTCGCCGCCGGCGGAAAAGCCTTGCAGCAAGCGCGCAGCGACGATCGCGAGCGGTGCGGCGATGCCGATTTGCGCGTAGGTGGGCATCACACCGATCAGACCGGTGCCGACCGCCATCGTCACGAGCGTGAGATTCATCGCGGCGATACGGCCGAAGCGGTCCGCCAGCACGCCGAACAGCACGCCGCCGAGCGGACGCGCGATAAAACCAATGCCGAACGTGCCGACCGAGAGCAGGAGTTGCTGTTGCGACGAAGCGAGTGGGAAGAACAGTTTGCCGAGCAACACGGCAAAGAAACTGTAGACGGTGAGATCGAAGAATTCGAATGCGTTGCCGATCGTCGTCGCGACGATCAGCCCACGCGTCGATGGACCATGCCTTACGCTTTGACTGACATCGTTGAGCGATGAACTGAGTGAAGGTGACTTCATGAACGGGATCCCTCTGGAGGTGAATCAAGCCGTGATGCTTCGATATCGTTTCGAGCGCGCTTCACTATCGGTTTGAGCGCTTTGGTCGGGCAGAGCGCCTTCAATGAAGGCGACAGGAAAAGTCTAGGGAGTCAAAAAAGCATTCTGGATTTGCTTTTTCTTATTGTGATAACGCTGGGTTATCGCGCCCGGCCGGGCCGGGTTCGGGCGAGGGGCAGGGCTTATGCGGGCCGCACGGCAATGGGTATTTGGGAGCATGGCCAGGGGTTTTCCTGCGGTGTACCATCGATTCAAGCCATCAGCCGCCGGTTGATGCCGAGCGTGACTCCTCTTGCTCCAACGGTTCATCCGACCGCTCTAACCCGTGAAATACAACCAGTTGCGCGCTCTAGTGGCGATTGCCCAGCACGGCAGCATTCGCGCTGCGGCCAAAACGGTGTGTCTGTCCCAGCCCGCGTTGACCAAGGCGATTCGTGAGCTTGAGCAGGAGTTGGGCGTGCCGCTGGTGTCGCGCAGCGCGCGTGGCGCGCAACTCACGCAGTTCGGCCAGGCGGTGTGTGCACGCGCGAGGCTCATCCTGGCCGAGATGCAGCACGCGAAAGACGACGTGGTCCATCTATCCGGCCAGGCAGGCGGCACAGTGTCATGTGCGGTCACGCCGCTGGTGTCGCTGAAGTTTCTGTCGCGCGCCATTCACTCGTTCCGGCAGCGCATGCCGAAGACGCGGCTCTCGGTTCAGGAAGGCTTTCTGACGGCAGCATTGGCACGGCTGCGTGATGGCTCGCTCGACTTCGTGATCGCGATCGTCGACGAAAAGAAGCTGGCGCCGGAATTCATGTTCCGCTCGTTGCTCGAAGGGGAGTTGATCATTTCCGCACGCAAAGGGCACCCATTGGCTAATGCTGAATCGATTGCGGATCTGGAAGGCGCGGAATGGATGCTGAACACCACGCCCGAAAGCATCGGCCAGTCGTTACAGGATTTTTTCGTGCAGCATGGGGCGAGCGCGCCGAACGTGGTGGTGGAGTGCAGCTCGTTCAGTGCGAGCTTTTCGCTATCGGTGAATAGCAATCTGCTGTCGTGCTGTCCGAAGAGCTTTCTGGAAGCAGACTGGATTCGCGAGCGGCTCGTTTCAGTGCCGGTGCGTGAACCATTGCCGCGCGTGTCAGTAGGCATCATCTCGCGGCGTGACGCATTGAATACCTCGGCCTGCGATTATTTGATCGACTGTTTCGTTGAAGCGGTCGCGGCGGTGCCGCAGTTTCAGTTCGACACCGATAGCGCGGGCGTGGTTTAAGGGGCCACGCGTCGCTGCTGGTTTCAATTGCGCCCGTCGCGCGTCAATGCGACGCCGAGCGCTTGATGCGGTGGAAATTCCGATCGAAATAGATCAAGCCATCACCGTCCGTGCGCACGCTGATGCAGGTGGTTTTGACGAACATGACGGAGTGCGAACCCACTTCCTTCAGATCGACGATCTCGCCCTGCAGACTCGCGAGTGCGTCGCGCAAGACCGGCACGCCGTGCGTGCCGTCGTCCCAGATCGGCCAGCCGAAGCGTTCCTCCATCGGCACCTGCGTCATGCCGGCGAAGTGACGCGCGAGCAGTTCATGCTCGCCGGGCAGTACGTTGATGCAGACATGCCGGTTGCGTTCGAAAGTAGCGTGCATCGCGCTCGAACGGTTCAGGCAGACGAGCAGCGTGGGCGGCGTATCGGTAACGGAGCATACGGCGCTCGCCGTGACGCCGCAGCGTCCATGCGGACCGGCGGTCGTGATGACGTTCACGGCCGCGGATAGATGCGCCATGGCCTGACGGAATTGCTGCCTGGCTGTGAGCTCGGGGTCGACGGCGGGAGTCGCTTGCGTTACTTGTGAGGTCGGCGTCATGTTCTGGGCTCCTGGGGGCGCGGTAGGGATCTGGATTCAAGCGTAATCAATCCACGCGCGGAAAAAAATCAGCGCGAGCGGTGCGCGTAGAGGCCTCTTTCCCAGTCCGTCTAAAGGTTTCCCCAATGCCTGTCTGCATGGTGCATGCGTATGAGCGATGTTTATCTCCGCTACAGGGTAATTATCGCTTTGCAGCGCTTTTTCCACTGGTTATCATGAACCCGCAAGACGCTTCGAATTGCATCCATCCCGAACCGTTCCACAGACTCCATGTCCCAGCAGCCCCAGTCCGCTTTGTCCCTCGCACCGATCGTCTATATCGTCGACGACGACAACGGCATGCGTACCTCGCTCGCATGGCTGCTCGAGTCGGTCGGCGTGAAGTCGGCGGGCTTCGCCAACGCTAGTGAATTTCTGAGCGCGTTTGATCCGAATGTGCCGGCGTGTCTCGTGCTCGATGTGCGCATGCCGGAGCAAAGCGGCTTCGACGTGCAAGCCGAGTTGAACCGTCGAGGTGCGACGCTGCCGATCATTTTCGTCAGCGGTCATGGCGACATTCCGATGTCGGTGCGTGCTTTGCAGAACGGCGCGATCGATTTCGTCGAGAAGCCGTATAACTCGCAGCAGATGCTCGATCGCGTGCAGCGTGCGTTGAAACTTGCTTCGCAACGTCACGCCGCTGATCAGAAGCAGCGCGAGTTACGCAAGCGCCTGGCGTCGCTAACGGCGCGCGAGAAAGAAGTGCTGCGCGGTGTGATCGACGGCAAAGGCAGCAAGCGTATCGCCTCCGATCTGTCCATCAGTGTGAAGACCGTCGACGTGCATCGCGCAAGCATCAAAGACAAACTTGGCGCGGCGTCTATCGCGATGCTGGTGCGCGACGTAATGGCGGTGTGGGATCAGGAGGCGGCCGCGTCGGGCACTAACGCATGAACAAGCCGCCGTTCACATCCCAGCATGCGCCGTTTGCAAAGTAAGCGTTCTCGGCGGCCAGCATAACCGCGACATCGGCGACATAGTCCGCTGAGCCCAGACGTCCCGCCGGAATGTTGGCGATCACCGCCTTCAGTTTGTCGGCTGCGACGCTCTCGTGCACGATCGGCAGATCCATCGGTCCAGGCGAAATTGCATTGACGGTCACGCCCGCTGCGCCGAGGTCACGTGCGAACACCTTGGTCAATGTAATGACACCGCCTTTTGCTGCCGCATAGTGCGCGCCGGTGGCCGATCCGCCGTTTTGTCCCGCCAGCGAGGCGATATTGACGATGCGGCCTGCGCCGGCGTCGGCGAAATGCTGGCCGAACACCTGACAGCCGAACAGCACGCTGCGCAGGTTCACGTTGATCACCTGATCGAACTGCTCGGCGGTGATCTCCATCACGGATACGACTTTGGATGCACCCGCGTTGTTGATCAATGCGTCGATGCGGCCCCAGCGTTGCAGGATCGCATCGCGTGCGGATTCGAATGCGCTCTTCGAGGTGACGTCGAGATTCAGTGCGAAGGCGCTCGAGCCGTCCGCGCTCAGATCGCGGGCGAGGGCCTGTGCGGCATCGAACGCAATGTCGCCGATGGCGACCGCATAACCCGCTGCATGAAAGCGTGTGGCAATCGCGGCGCCAAGACCACGCGCGGCGCCGGTGACGAGTACGACTCTTTTCTGCATTGCTTTTTACTCCGAGATAAGAGCGGCTTCAAATCGCGCCGCAATCGCGCACACCTGCTCATCCGCCCCTTTGCGTCCGACGATCTGCAAGCCGGCCTTGAGCGGCGAGCCATCGATAGGCAAGGGCAAGCTCAGTGCCGGATGGCCACTCAGATTGAACGGCCGGATCAACGACGACATGGCGATGACGGAGGTGCCGCCGCGTGCCTCGTCGAGCGTGATCGGCAGCGCGGGAAGTGTGGGCAGAATCAACACATCGACGCTCTCAAGCGCGTGATCGACGGCGGCTGTGAATTGCCGACGCACCGACTCTGCCGCCTCGCATTGCGCCGCGGTTGTATTCGCAGCGGCGCGCAGCCGTGCGTCGAGATCGGCGCCGAGCTTGCCGCTTGCCACGAGGTGACCGAACGCATGAAAAGTTTCTACGTTGATGATCGCGAGGCCCGCTTTGAAGGCGGCGGCAAGCCCTGCGAGTTCCATCGTGCGAGCGGTGCAATCGGCCTGGTCCGCGGCGCGCGTGACGGCTTTAAGGATTTCCGGCGCTGCGTCGACCTGCACGATACCAACGTTCCATGCGCCGCTTCGTGCCGCCTGGGCCGCATGTGTGTCGAAATCGGCGGTGATCGCCTGCATCGCGGCGACGATCATTTGCATCTCGCGCGCGAACGGCCCGACGCAATCGAGCGTCGATTCACGCGGTGCGACGCCGCGTCGCGAGACGCGTCCAAAAGTCGGCTTCAAACCGATTACGCCGCAACACGCGGCGGGGCCGCGAATCGAACCACCGGTGTCCGTGCCAAGCGCGGCATCCGCAAGCTTCAAACCAACGGCCGCCGCCGATCCACTCGACGAGCCGCCAGGAATGCGCGAGGCGTCCTGGGGATTTTGCGGTGTGCCGGTGTAATCGTTGATACCCGTCATGCCGAACGCGAGCTCGTGCATATTCGCCTTGCCGACGATGTGCCAGCCGGCACCGAGCAAGCGCTCCACGACTTCCGCGTGCTGCTGCGCGGGTGGTGCGTCGGCCAACGCACGGCTCGCCGCCGTGGTCGCATAGCCGGCGATATCGATCGTGTCCTTGATCGCGATGCTGGGGCCTGTGCCGCCTAACGACAAAGTCTGGATAAACTCATTCATGGGTTCGGTTTCCTTGCGTTGACTTGCCAGGGCGCATCGAAAAGACGTTCGGTGCGAAAGTGCGTGATGAGCCAGTCGCGGCCATTGTCGGCGGGCGCGAAATCCACTTCGAGGCGCGCCGAGATCAATTCGGCTTGCGCGTCGACATAGCCGGACGCTTGCAGCATGATCCACCGGCCTTTCGCGCTTGCGCCCCGCACCTCGATAGTTTCCGACGTGAGGAAATGCACATTGACCGAGAAATGCGGTGACGGCGGCAAGTAGCGCGTGAGCATCGCGAGAATTTCCGCGTGACCTGTGAGGTGGCCGAACTTGCTCGCGTACTGCGGGCCGATGCCTTCCCAGATCGCGTCGGCAGCGAAGAGGGCCGCAAGCGTCTCGCCCTCGAGCGCCCCCGAGGGCACGTCGCAGAGCGCCATATAGCGCGCCATCGTGCGGCGCACGGCGGATTCGGCTTCGAGCGCGGCAAGCCGTTCGGTCAACTTGGCAAGCGTATCCGGGTTCTCGTTCATCGCATCGTGCTCCGGCGCGTTCAAGCCGCGTTGGCGTGTTGCGGCGGCACTTGCAGCGCGCGGCCAACGCGCGCTTCGATCTTGCCGTACCGCCACAGGTTGTATTCGCCGACCGGCGTGGTGCGATACAGATTGCACACCGCCACGGCGGTATCGAAGTCGCGCACGTCGGCCATGATGTAGAAGGTCCACGGCGAGTTGTCGGCATTGCCGACGGTCAGGCGGTCGTCGTCCATGATGCCGAGCACGTTGACGCTGTCCATCGATTCGACGGCAGCCAGCATCTTGCCGTAAGCCTGCCAGACTTCGCCGATTTTCTCGCGCGGCAAGTCGAAGAAATTCTGCGTCACGCCGCAGCAGAACAGAACGCGCAAGGGCAGCTTCGGGTTATCGGACATTGTGTGGTTCTCCATGAAATTGTTTGAACGGCAAAATCAGAAAATGGCTTACAGGTAGCCCGGAATCGGCGGCACGCCGACGAACACCGCACCGGCGCCGTCGAAGTTGCCTTCGCCGAGGAACGCGTGCTGGGTGACCACCATCGCGTCGCGCACCAGGCGCTGCAGCGGATGCGAGCGGTAGATCGCCATCGTGCCACCGAGCCGGTAAGCGCGCTGCACGACGTCGGCGCCTTCGCGGGCGATCTGCGTTGCGGCGAGCCGCAGCAGGCTGGTTTGCTCGGGTGTAACGGGGTTGCCGGCGAGGATCGATTGCCAGACGTCGTCGGTGGTGTCGTAGAAGAATGCGCGGGCCGAACGCAATTGCGCTTCGGCTTTCGCCAGTTCGATCCGGTAGTACGCGCGGTCGGCGAGTTGCGGCGCGCCGGTTGTCGTTTTGCGGCCGCCGGCCATGTGGTTGGCGACATCGAGCGCTGCACGTGCGAGGCCGAGGTTGACCACGGCCAGCACTTGCGCCGCGTAGGCGATGGTCGGATAGCGATACAGCGGTTCGTCCACGCACGGTTCGCCGCCGCGCACGAAGGTCCAGTCGTCAGTGACGAACTGATCGGTGACGCGCAGGTCGTGACTGCCGGTGCCTTGCATGCCGACCACATCCCAGTTCTCGACGATCTCGACCTGATGCGGACGGAACACGGCGGTGCGCGGTTTGCCGGGCGCGCCAGCGCTTGGGCCGGCCGCGCCAATCCCCACGCCAAGCCAATCCGCGCCCTTGCAGCCGCTCGCGAATTTCCACGTGCCGTTCACACGCCAGCCACCGTCGGCAGGCTGAGCGGCTTGCACCGGGAAGAGACCGCCAGCGAACACCTGATCTGGACCATCGGCGTAGATCTGCGCCTGAGTGGCCAGCGGCAAGGCCGCGAGATACACGTTCGCCGAGCCGAAGCTCGCGACCCAGGCGGCTGAGCCGTCCGCGACCGCGATACGTTCGATCATGTCGAGAAACGCGGTAGGCGCGAGCGCATCGCCACCGAAACGCTTAGGCGTTGCCGCACGATACACACCCGCGCGTTTGAGTTTGGCGATGACATCGCGCGGCACATGCGAGAGGCGATCGAACTCTTCTCGACGTGCGGCGATTTCGACGATGACGTCGGCGAGCGGCAAACGCGCTGCATCGCGACTGGCTTCTGCGACGGCGGCAACAGTGTCGATGGCGGTGTCTGACATGGCGGGGGCATCTCCTTGATTCGTTATCGGCTGGAATACGAGGCACGTTTCGGTCGCGGGCAAAGACGCCGGCGACGGCGCGTGCAGGGTGAAGCCAGTCTAGAAATGCAAAAAGAACGCTTCAATTGGGACGCAAGACGTGTTTTTAGGTACGGCGCCGGGGGTATCTAAAGAAATCTTCAGACGCGAATCATGCCGACTGGTGTTATGTTCCTCCACGTACGCGATCGAACTTTTGTGCAGCCTCGCCCGATGAATTTCCCCGCCGAAGAAGATTTCCACCGCCTGCTCGACGCGCTGACGCTGTGCGTGCTGCTGCACGACGCCGAAACGAAGGCGATCGTGTGGGCCAATCGCGCGGCTTGCGAGGCGCTCGGTTTCACGCTTGAGGAAATGCTGCCGCTCAAGGCGAAAGACATGACCCGCCCGGTGCCGAAGTACCGGCGCGAGATCGGCGTCGGGGCCATGGACCGTGCGATCACCGAGGGCCCGCAGGTCTACGAGTGGTGTTACCGTTCGCGCACGGGCGCCGATATGCTGTCCGAAGCCATTGCAACCTACGTGCCTTTGCAGGAGCGCGCGGTGGTGATGGTGCAATTCCGCGACATCAGCGTCGAGGACACGCTCAAGCAAACGCTTCGGCGCTACGAGTCGCGGCTGCGCGAGTTCATGCAGGACCTCGGTGAAGGCGTGGCCGTGCTGACGCCCGCTGGCGAAGTGGAATTCGTCAGCGAATCCGGACGGCGTGTGCTGGGCCTGGAAGAGGGCGCGCCGATGGGCGACGTGCTCGACTATTGCAGCGAGCCGGATCGCGACCGCCTGCTCGAACAGCTCGCCGCCGCACCGCGCATCCAGCCTTCGCCACCTCAGCGTTATCGCATCACGCGCCGCGACGGCACGCCGGGCTGGTTGCGCATCACGTGCAGACGAATCGAGATCGAAGACGACCTCAACGGCCGCCTGCTGCACTTTCGCGACATCACGGACGAAGTGGCTGTCGAAGAGGCGCGCCGTAACGAGGCGCGGCTGCTTGAATACGCGGGGCGCTACAACGCGATGGGCGAAATGGCGACCGCCATCGCGCACGAATTGAGTCAGCCGCTCGCCGCGGTGCGCAATTTCATCGAGGGCGCGATTCTGCGGCTCGGCCAACCCGGTCCCATCGACGATGCGTTGTGGGGCCTGCGCAGCGCCGATCGCCAAGCCGAGCATGCGGCGGTGATCATCAAGAGCGTGCGCGATTACATCGTCAAGCGGGAGCCGAGCGAGACCTATGCGGACTTGCGTGACGTTATCGCGGACGTCGCGTACTTCATCGAATTGCGCGCGAGAGACGCGGGGGTTGCGGTCACGATCGAGCAGGCACCCGAAGCCTTGCCGGTGTATTGCGAGCGCGTGCTGATCGGCCAGGTGGTGCTGAATCTGGCCTTCAATGCCATCGAGGCGCTGACGGAATGCACGAATGCCGCTGCACGACGCGGTGAATTGTGCCTTGTCACCAGCCTGCGCGGGAAATACGCGCTCGTGCAGGTCATCGACAACGGCCCGGGCGTGCCCGCCGAAGCGCACGGCCGCCTGTTCGACGGGTTCTCTTCGTCGAAGGCGGGCGGCAACGGCATTGGTTTGTCGCTGTGCAAAAACATCGTCACGCGGCACGGTGGCGAAATCTGGGCCAAACCGGCACGGCAGGGCGGCCTTCAATGCAGCTTTACGCTGCCGATTGTGGCCGTTGCCGCCGGCTGATCGCGTTTCAGTCATGCGCCGTGTTGATGTTCTTCGGAATGGTCACGAGCGTAATCGCGGTGATGAGACCGAAACCGATCAGCATCAATGCGACCGGCCACGGCGCATGGAACTTCGAATACAGCGCGATAGCAACTAGGGGCGCGAGTCCGCCGGAAAACACCGAAGCGATTTCATGGCCTAGCGCCATGCCCGAATAGCGGACCTCGGTGGGAAAGAGTTCACCCATCAGCGCAGGCTGTGTGCCGATCATCGCGGCGTGGCAGAACGGCAAACCTAATGCGAGCGACAGGAACACGAGCAGCGGTTCATGCGTATCGATCAGCCAGAACGCGGGAAACGCGATCACGACGAGGCCGAGCGCGCCGATCATATACACCGGCCGCCGTCCGATCACATCCGATAGCCGGCCCCACAGCACGATCGTGGCGAGTTCGAGCAGCATCGCGAGCATCACGCCGCCGAGCATCACCGAGACCGGCACACCGATCGTTTTGCCGTACACCAGCACGAACGAGAGGAAGATATACGTGCCGCCGTTTTCAGCGATACGCAGCCCCATGGCCTGCAATACCTGCTTCGGATGATTGCGCAGCACGGTCAGCACGGGCATGTGCTTCGGTTTGGCGGCGGTAAAGTCGCGGCTCTCAGGCAGGCTTCGGCGAATATAGACACCGACTCCGAAGATCAGCACGCTCGCGAGAAACGGCAGGCGCCAGCCCCAAGACATGAAGCTTTCCGTCGGCAGACGCTGCACCAGATAGAACGCGGCCGCCGACAGCACGAAGCCGCCCGCCACGCCCAACTGACTGAACGATGCGTAGTAACCACGGCGATTCGCCGGCGCGCTCTCGCTGATGAGCAGCACGCCACCGCCCCATTCGCCGCCGGATGCGATGCCTTGCACGACCCGCAAACAGATGAGCGCGATAGGCGCGAGGAAGCCGATCTGCGAGAACGTCGGCAACAGGCCGATGCCGAAGGTCGCCACGCCCATCATCATCAGCGTTACGACGAGCGCGCGTTTGCGGCCATGCCGGTCGCCGATGTGGCCGAATACGATACCGCCCAGCGGCCGCGCCAGGAAGCCGATCGCGAAGCCCGCAAACGCGGCGAGCGTGCCCATCAGCGGGTCGCCGTGCAGCGGGAAGAACAACGGCCCGAAGATCAGGGCCGCAGCCGTGCCATACAGAAAAAAGTCGTACCACTCGAGCGCATTGCCAATCACGGAGGCGACGATGATCCGCCGCAGTGTCCGCGAGGTCGCAGGCGCCGCCGGCGTGGCGGCTGATACGGCCGAGGGAGAAAGCGTGTCGTTTGGCATCGTCGTGCTCGCAGGTTCGCTTGTGGAGGGAAGGGAGGCTAGCGCCCGAGTGACTTCGCGGTCTGGCCGCCGATACCGAAGTCGGTATTCGGAATGTCTTTGATCATCACGCGGGCGGCGTCGAGCGGCGAGTCGAGCACAGAAGCACTCGTTTCACTGAGCATGGCGATCAGCGCGGTCTTTTGCGCGGGCGTGCGGCCTGCAATCAGGATCGCGACGATCACGAGCAGCGATGCGCGGCTGCCTGCACGATCCGCTGCGCTCGAGCCGCCGATGCCGAAATCGTGCGGCGGCAATTCGCTCAGCAGAATCCGCACCGATTCAGCGGGTGCGCCGATCGCGTCGACGGTGGCCTGCGTGAGGCCGGCAATCAGTTGCGCTTTACGCGCTTCTGCGTGACCGGCCGGTAGGTAAACCTCTAGTGTGGGCATTGTTTTGCTTCGCTTGCGTTTCCAGAGATCAAAGCAGGAACCCGATCGCGCTGAGCGCCTCGGTCGAATCGATCAGGCGGATCACCTTCTGCACGATGCGCGGCTCGCCGCTCGCGAAACTGATGCGATGCGTGAGATCGGCCGCGAACAGGGTTGACTTGCCGCGTTTGTACGCGACGATGACCTGCGCCGAACTCACCTCGACCTCGTCGCTCGCATCGCTCGTCAACGTGAAACGCGAGACCGTGCGCACTGTGCGGGCGGCGTCGCTCGCCGAGGCCGAATAGCCGGACGTCATGCGTTGCACGCGTTTTTCGCGCATGTCCTGATCGTCGTACGCGTAATTCAGCGTGGCGGCGAAGTCGGTGGTGTCGTGATCGATTGGTACCACGTAGAAGCCTGCCGGGTCCCACAGCGAAAGCCACGCGTGATAGTCCTTGCGGTCCAGCAATTCGGCTTCCCGCCAGATGAGTTCGATCGCGCCGGCAAAGGTCTTCTGCGAGAACAGCGTGTTCCTGTCATCCATCATGCTTGCTCCATCATCGTGCGCCATTGCGCGTACGCTTCGCGCATTCCGGTTTCGTCGGTAGCGTGTGCGGTCTTTTCGCCGTTCGGCGCGGTGCTCTCGCGATTCAGACCGCGGTTCACGAGGATCGGCAGATCGGGACCGGCATGCGAGCCGCGTTGCACGCGTTCCCATGCTTCGGCGTCGTCCGGGCTGCCGAAACCGAATGGGCCCTGGAAGTGTTCGTGAATGCGCAGACGCACGCGGTTCGCTTCGTCGGGGCCGCCGTCCATGGCCAGAGCGACGTGACGGATTTCCGTCTCGTTTGCGGAGATGGGCCGCAGCACGCGGAAAAACGCCATCGAGAGTGCGAGGTTCGGAAACAGATTCAGGTTGAAGCCGACGCCCATCAGCGAGCGCACGATGCGGCGCACTTCGTCGGGCGTATGCTTTTCGCCTAGCGTGGCGGCGAGTTCCTGGAAGCGCTCAGGAATCGGTGCGCCGTCGTCCTTGTCGAGATCGACGAGCTCCGGCACCAGCACGGCGAGGCTATGGCCGTTGCCGAGCGAGCGGCAGAAGGCATCGTCGCTCGTCATGAAGCTCGTGATTGCCGCGGCGGTTTCCTCGTCGATCGATTTCATCCACGACTTGTGGACGACCGGGAAGTGATACAGGTCGGTGGTGTTTTCGAGCTGGATCTTCCAGTTGCCGTTAAAGCGGAAGCGATGTTCGCCGTTGGCTTTGATCGGATAGCCTGCGCCTTGCTTCATGAACAGGTCGATCCACGGCTTGGCGCCGCCGAGGAAATCTTCGAGCGGCTCGATCTCCTGATTGAAGCTCGCGAAGATCAGACCTTGATAGATGCCCACGCGCAAACTGGCGAGCGGCAACTCGGTCTTGTCGATCACGCCTTCGTAGCCGTCGCCGTAGGGCAGTGCGCGCAATGCGCCGTCGAGGCCATACGTCCAGCTGTGATACGGGCAGGTGAAGCCTTTCGCGTTGCCCTTGTGCTGCTCGCAGACCGTCGCGCCGCGATGGCGGCAGCGGTTCTGCAGCACGTTGACGGCGCCGCTTTTGTCGCGCACCACGATCACCGGCTGGCGGCCGATCGTGGTGGTGCGGAAGTCGCCCGGATTCGGCAGTTCGCTTTCGTGTGCGACCCAGATCCACGTCTTGTAGAAAATGCGCTCAAGTTCGGTTTCGAAAACCGCCGGGTCGTAGTACAGCGAGGGGGCGACGCGGTCGGACTGCGCGCGCTGATACAAGGCGCTCGCGTCGACGGTCTGATATGAGGAATCGCTCATCGTGGTGTAGGTGGGGTGGTCGATGGAGCAAAGTCTCGCTGAGCGACTGATATGCGTCAAATTGATCTAAAATAAAATATAAAATCAATCTCATGGATATCTCGATGAATTCGCTAGACCACGTCGACCTTAATTTGCTGCGCGTTTTCCAGGCGATCGTCGAGGAGCGCAGCCTCACGCGGGCCGGTCAGCGGCTTGCGCTGTCGCAGCCGGCAATCAGTTACTCGCTGGGGCGTTTGCGAACCCTGTTCGACGATCCGCTGTTTATTCGCACGCGCGCCGGTATGCAGCCCACGCCGATCGCGCTCGAACTGTCGGGCATCGTCGCGCGGGCGCTGGATACGGTGCGTGAAGCGCTGCGTTATGCGGAGCACTTCGATCCCGCGGTGAGCACGCGCACGTTCCGCTTATCGCTGTCCGATGCGGGGGAGTTGGCGTATTTGCCGCCGATTTGCGAGGCGTTGCATCAGCAGGCGCCACGCGTGAAATTGCGCATCGAGCCGCTGCCGGTGGAAGAAATTGAAGATGCATTGCGCGGCAGCCGGCTCGATTTTGCAATCGGCAATCTGCCGACCTTGACCGCGCGCACGCGTCATCAGGCCTTGTTCGAAGAGACTTACGTTTGCATGACACGCAAACGGCGCGGCCTGCCACGCACGAAAGAACTGGCCATGAAGGCGTTTCTGGACGCGTCGCATGTGCAGATCACGTCGGTTGAGCACAGCCACTATGCACTCGACGATGCGTTTCGTGCCCAAGGTGTGGGTCGGCATATTGCGTTGGAGCTACCGCATTTCGTGGCCTTGCCGAGCGTGCTGGCCGTGACCGACCTGTTCGCAACGCTGCCGCGGCGTCTTGCGCAGATTTTCAATCGTGATGGCGGGTTTCAGCTCTACGAGTTGCCGGTTACGTTGCCGATGGCGGCCGTCACGATGCATTGGCACGAGCATTTCGATCAGGACGAAGGCAACGTGTGGTTGCGCAATCTGATGGGCGATATCGTGCGGCGTTTTGATGAGCGGTGAGACGGGCGCTTTTTGGCTGCCTTTTCAGCTACTGCGGTAGCGCGGACAGGGCGATTTCTCCGGCGCTGTTCAGCTGCTCGACTTGCCAGCACGTGTCGATCAGCTTGCGTGTTCGATCCGGCGAAAGAATGCCTTCGGTCAGATCCGAGAATTTCTTCTCGAGTTGCTGATCGGTCATCGGCACTTCGGTGCTGCCGATCGCGTGCTGGATGAATTTATGCAGCTTGCGCCCGTCTTTTAGCGTGATGGTCATGTCGACCTGCTCCGGTTTGACCGACGGGTCGATGATGGTATTTACCTTCTGACGCAGTGCCACCGTCATCGGGTCACGTACTTTCGCGTCGCTGAACTGCTTTTCACCCGCTGCTCCGTCGATCACGGCGATCGCCACCGCGTGATAGATGCTGAACTTGCCCTCGAGGCCGATCTGCGGGGTCTTCTTGCCGGTTAGTTCGATGACGAGAGGATTCACGCGCAAATCGATACGGTCGATCTGCTCAGCTTTCAGATGGTATTGATTGCGAAGCTGGATTGCTGCGTCGATCGCCGGGTGGATCACGATGCCGCACGCAAAAGGCTTGTAAGTGTTTAACGTCGACTCGTAATGGGAGCCTAAGCCCTCGGTGATTTCGCGGTAGTCCTGTTTGGTGCTGATGGTGTTCGCCCATCCCCGTTTCGCTTCGATCATGCCGTCCGAACTGGTGTAATCCTTGCCTGCCAGCAGCGCGGCGAAAATACCATCGGCGGCCGCGCGCCCTGGGTTGAAGCTCTTGTTCATCGAGCCGAAAGATTCCCGCAGCCCGACCGGCTGCGACGCGGCGAGGCCCAGTGCCCAGATCATTTGCTGAACGCTCAAGCCCATGAGTTTGCCGGTCGCCGCCGCCGCACCGAATACACCGCACGTGCCCGTGATATGCCAGCCGACATCGTAGTGGTTCGGATATACGGCATTGCCGATGCGCAATTCCGTTTCCACGCCGAGCACGAGCGCATTCAGAAAGTCTTTGCCCGACACCGGGCGATACTGTGAGTACGCCAGAATGGCGGATACGACTGGACCGGCCGGATGAATAATCGTCTTCAGATGGGTATCGTCATAATCGAAAATGTGACTGCTGACGCCGTTGATAAACGCCGCGTTCATGATGTCGAAGCGCTCGGTACGGCCAAGCAGGTTTGCCTGCGGCGGCCCGGAAAACGGTGTGAGCGCCGCCACCGCGCGATCCACGGTTTCGTCATGCGAACCACCGACAGCGACTCCGACCCAGTTCATCAATGTCCGCACGCCCTCCTTACGGACCTGAGCGGGCAGGTCCTGATAACCAGTCTTGACAATAAACTCCGCGAGGATGCGCGTGACTTTCGGCGGGTGTGCGGCGTCACCGTTGGTGGGCGCAGGCACGGGGGTCGCACTGGCTGCGTCCGGCGCTTGAGCGAATACCGCCTTGCTGGCGGCCGCCGATGCCAAGGCGCCCACAGCACCTGTTTTCAGAAAATGACGCCGGTCGATCGTAGACATGAAAATTGTCTCCTTCAGGTTCGATATTCGATAGCCTGGACGGCAGTTTTCACCTTCAAGGCTTGCTGGATGCTGGATGACCTCGCGCACGGACACGTCATGTCGTGATCAACGGCCTGAGTTCGCGAATGTCCTTAAGCGTCTCTAGGTGGTTGATCCTCTCGATCAGCCTGGCGGTTTTCGCCGCGCCGAGCACGGGCGCCATCAGATCGCGCGCTTTCGCGTTGACGGCCTCGGTGGACAGCGGGTTCTCCTTCGTGCCGGGCGGAAAGCGCGTGAAGTGGTCTACGGTGCGGCCATCCGTGAGCGTGACTTCTACTTTGGCGCCGCGCGGCGCGGCGGGGTCCATCAACGACTGGTCAGGTTGCACGGTGACTTTCGCGCGCTGCGCGACGATCACTGGATCGTGCATCAACGCGACATCGTGACTGTCGCGAAACGACACCGCGCCTTTGACCAGTGCGAGCGCCACCAGGTGCTGACAGTTGACGTCGGGCATCGCACTGTCGCCGACGATGCCTTCCGCGTCCGACGGAATCCGGACGACGATGCTGCGCACGTTATCCGGCGTCAGGCAGTACTGCTTGCGCAGGCTCAGCAACGCGTCGAGGGGCGACTGGATCGGATAACCGACCGAGTAAGTCTTGATGGCCGTTTCGGTCACATAGGGTGCCGAGTCCGTCGAGCATGGCTTGCGGGTTCGGCTTCGTCGATAGCGCGATGAACAGGTTGTGCGTGCCATCAAGCACATCGTAGACGCCGGTCATACCCGACCGAACCATGCCGACTGCCGTCACGCCGTTGCGTGCACCCATGCCGGCAAAATCGAAGGCCTTTTCGATGTGGTCCTTGTCCTTGACCCAGCTCCATAGTCCCGACACCTGTTGCGCCGAGTAGGAAAGTGCATAGCGCATCTGGGTTTCGTCGAGCCTCGCCATCGATGCCGCTGCACCGAGCGAGCCGAACGTCGAAGCGGTGCCCTCGGCACTCCGATGCGAGCCTCTCACGAGATCGGGCCCGAGTGCCATCAACAGCCGACAGGCGAGATCGTATCCGAGTGCCACAGCCCGGATCATTGCCTCGCCGCTTTGTGCCTGATGTTCGCCGACCGCGAGGGCCGCCGGCACCACCGAACTGCCGGGATGCGCCTTTGTCACCGGCTCGAAGTCATCGGTTTCGTCGGAGTGTGCGCACATGGCGTTGGCCAGCGCTGCGTTGACGGTCGTCGTGCGAAACGACGATCCAATCACCGATGCCTGCGGTTCGCCACCCAATTCGTGCACGTAGTTCGAGGCCATCATGCCGGGCCGCATCCGCGCGCCCGAAACCATTGCGCCGAACGTATCGAGGATGCGCTGCTTGCAGGCGACCATCGCCGGCTCGGGCAGCGGCGTATCGCGCGCCGACACCATGTAACGCGCGAGCTGGCCGGTGATATCGGCGCCTTTCGCGGCCTCATTGCCGTCCTCGTTTGCCGCGCTGGCGACGCGCAGCGGCATGATCGACAGCGCCGCCAGCGCGCCCGCCGATCGCAGCAGCCGGCGACGTGCCGATATGAAGTCTCCATCCATGAACATGGCGTCTCCGGGGCTTTTTATGGCATTGTGTCGAAACCTTAGTGTCGACACTTTTGGTGGTCTAGTCAAATATTACGCTGAATTTTGGCGAAACGTACGCCAACTGTGCTCACTTTGATGGAGATGAGAAAGACCTGCCGTCCTTGAGGCAGGGGGGCGAGTCAGCGCCGTTTGGTAGAGTTGGTTTGGTGGCACGGGAGCCATACCGATCGAATGAGGAATTGCGATGAGCCAGAATGTCGACAGAAGCAAGATCGAAGGGGACACCGAATCGCCGCCGGTCACGGAGATCGTCGACTGGGTGGCGCGCGGAATCATCGAGGGGCGATTGTTGCCCGGCGACGATCTGAACTCTGTCGATCTCGCGAAACGGTTCAACGTCAGTCGCACACCGGTGCGCGAGGCGCTGTTCGTCTTGAGCCGCGAAGGACTGGTCGACTGGTCGCCGCGCCACCGCCCGCGCGTGTCGGCAGTCAAGCTGAAGGACGTGCGCGAGATCTATCAATTGCGTGCGATTCTTTACGCACAGGTGTCGGCCGCGATTGTCGAACACGCGGCCGACGCCGACATCCAATCGCTCTGGGACGCTCATCGCCGTCTCGCCGAAGTTGCCGCGCGAGGCGATGTCGACGGCTATTTCTGGGCGAACGTCGCGTTTCGCGACGAGGAACTCCGGGTGTGCGGTAACGGCATTTTCAAGGAAGTACTGGACTCGATGCGCATGCGCACCAACCGGTTGCGTCGTTTGAGTACGTCGTTGCCGGGACGTTTGCAGCGCTCATGCGCCGATCATCAGCGACTTTGCGAGGCGTATTCGGAGCGCGATGGGGTGCTTGCAGCAGCGCTGAACCGGTCGATCGTGTTGAGCGCGCTCCAGGCAATCGAGCAGGCATGGGATCACGTGCCTGAAAGCGGCAATATCGCGACTCCGTAGACCGTATTAAAGCTGTCGCCGTTACGTGCGCATCACGACAGCCGCAGCCGCCTCACGTCCTGCTGGGGAGGCGCGCCGAACAGACGGCTGTACTCGCGGCTGAACTGCGAGGCGCTTTCGTAGCCGACCTGGATCGCGGCACTACCCGCGTCGATGCCAAGGTTGAGCATCAACTGCCGCGCCTCTTGCAGGCGCAACTGCTTCTGATATTGCAGAGGACTTGTTCCGGTGATGTTGCGGAAATGCTGACGGAACGTTGACGGACTCATGTGCGCGTGCGCGGCCAGGTCATCCACCCGGAGTCCCTTCGAGAAATTCTGCTTGAGCCATCTCACGGCCCTGGCAATCTGTTGGCTCGGCGATCCGTTGGCCGCAAGGTGCTGCAACTGCGGACTGTGGGGGCCAGCGAGAAGCCGCACGATGATTTCCTGCTGAAAGAGCGGCGCCAATTGCGGAGCCAATGCCGGTTGGTCCAGCAATTCGATCAGCCGGATCAGGACGCCGATCAGGGCATCGTCAAGGGTTTCGATCGTGATGGGCGTGAAGGCAGGTGTTCGAGGCGGAGCCGGCAACTGCATCTCCGCAGCTGTCTTCACGATGTCACGGCTGTCCAGTGTCAGCATCAGGCCCAGCATCGGTTCCTCAATACTCGCGCGCGTGACGTGCGAGATCACAGGCAGGTCGATGCTTGCCAGCATCGATTGGCCGGGGCCGTAGTTCACCACCTCTTTTCCTACCAACGCCTGCTTATGGCCCTGGGCAACGACGCCCAGCCCGAGGCTAAAGATGCAGTGCAACGGCTCGGTTGGCCCTTTCCGGCGATGAAGGGAAAGGGCTGGTATGGCTGTGGTGTAGTCGCCGTCAGACTGGGCAAAGCGGGCGATGGCTCGCGCGAGGCCGTGCGTGCGTGTGGCAGTCGTACTCATTGGCTCGGAAACCCGGTATTTCATGCGTAATCTCTAATGCCAGGACGGCGGAAACACTTTACTCCGGCAGAAGACCATTCGCGTGGTTTTAAGCACGCCTCGTCAGTTTAGGCAAGAAGTTCGGCGCTTTCGGCAACCTCCCCGGTGCCAATCGCGCGACACTGAAGCCAGTTAATTCATATCCGATGCTCGAATTTTGGGGCGTCAAGAACAGAGAGGACCCACGTATGAATAGCAAGAAAGTGTGGCTGATTACCGGCGCCGGCCGCGGCATGGGCGTGGATATCGCCAAGGCAGCATTGGCGGCCGGCCACGATGTTGTGGCGACCGGGCGTAATTCTGAAAAGGTCAGGAACGCCATCGGCGATCACGATAATCTTCTGGTCGTCCAGTTGGACGTGACCAGTCCCGCAGATGCCGAGGCCGCCGTCGAAACTGCCGTCCAGAGGTTTGGTCGCATTGACGTGCTGGTCAACAACGCGGGCAACTTCTATGGGGGCTTCTTCGAGGAGCTTAGCCCCGCCCAGGTGCGTAGCCAGCTCGAAACGCTTCTGTTCGGCCCGATGAATGTTGCCCGGGCTGTATTGCCGGTGATGCGCAAGCAGCACTCTGGCCTGTTAGTCACAATCTCATCGACGGCTGGCATTACTGCCGGTGTGTTTTGCAGTGCATATGCCGCTGCAAAGTTTGGCGTCGAAGGATGGATGGAGTCGCTTGCCCAGGAAATTGCTCCCTTTGGCATTCGCACCATGCTGGTAGAACCAGGTTTTTTCCGAACAGACCTTCTCAGCGCAGACTCAACGACCTACGCCGAACTATCCATTGATGACTATGCGTCCCGCACTCAGGAGACCGTGACTGCGTGGAAAGGTATGAACGGCAAGCAGGGTGGCGATCCGGCCAAACTTGCCGCCGCGCTAGTGGAGTTGACGGCACAGGAAGAGCCGCCCGCTCGCTTCGCCGCCGGCGCGGATGCAGTTGAGGCTTTTGAATCCAAAGCGAACACCTTGCTCGCTCAGGCGAATGCCCACCGCGAGTTGTCTTCGTCGCTTTCATACGCCCCAGAATAAAGACGGGCGCCGCCGGACAAGTGGCGACGCCCGCAAGTCGACTTAATAGGGCACTCCAAGAAGCAACGGCTGGGTTTTCTACGGAACCGCAGTCAGAATTCGCCTCGCTTTTGTCGGATATTTCTCTAGATGCAGCCTATGATCGTTGTCTCGACTGTGTTACCTCGATCGAGTCACCGACGATATTGCCTTTCATTCCCGAATAGACGGCCGTGTTGGTGGCCTTCCGTCTTTTTATCCATCAGAACCGCGAGAGTCCGAACAGCGTGCAGTCATCGCCGCATGCGCGACACTGGCGCGAGCGGCCGTTTGTTAAGCACTGGATTCAGGCGCCTCAGCACCGCGCGGCCCGCCGCCGGTGCGTCTGCTGAAATCGTGCGACGAGTGCAACAGATGGGGACCCGTCGCGACACGCTGAGGGAGCGACCATGCGCGCACTCGACATCATGACGCCGTCCGTCGTCACAGCCACACCGGACATGACAATCCACGACGCGGCACGACTGTTCGTCGATAATCGTATCAGCGGCATGCCGGTCGTCGACGCGAACGGACAGGTCGTCGGCATCGTTAGCCAGGGCGATCTGCTGCATCGCGTGGAGACTGGCACCTGCCACGGAAAGCGCTCGTGGTGGCTCGAACTGCTGTCGTCTTCGCCCCGCGGGGAGGCTGCGAGGTATGTGAAGGAGCACGGACATGTCGTCGGCGACGTGATGTGCGACCGGGTGATTTCGATTCCCGAGGACATGCCGTTCCAGCAGATCGCGGACCTCATGGAGCGCCGGCATCTCAAACGCGTGCCGGTACTGAAGGACGGCAAGCTGGTCGGAATCGTGAGCCGTTCGAACCTGATTCGCGCACTCGCGAGCGTCGCACCGGCCGTGGACTCGGCTTCGCACGACGATGTGAGCCTGCGCGAGGCAATAGTCATGGAAATGCACGGGCAGCGCTGGGGGTTGCCGAAACAAGGCGTGCTCGTCACGGACGGCGTCGCGCATCTGTGGGGCGTGATCGAGTCCGAGGAGGAAAAGCGCGCGATCCGAATCGCGGCCGAGGGCGTGCCCGGCGTCAAGCGCGTAGAGAGTCACCTGGTGTTTCCGAGCGTGATGCCGTCGCTATAGCGCAGCGCCGATCAAGAGGCGCTTGGAGCCCGCTTCAAGCGTCCTTCCGCGCCTTCAACCTCGCTTGAACAACTCCCGCGCCAGCGAACAGAGCAACGTGGTTGTCGGCGACTCATCCTGCAATCGTCGGCTCATGATGATCGGCGACGAGATATTGGCCGCCGGAACCGGCCGGTACACCACGCCATGCGCGCGCAAACCTTCGACGCTTTCCGGCACGAGACACACGCCAACCTGCGCCGCAACCAGCCCCAGCGCGGTTTGCAACTCCCTCACTTCATGAACCGCTTTCGGCTCCAACGCATGGTCGTGCATTGCCGATAGCTGCTGGTCCGCATAGCTCGGCCGCGGTGTGCTCGGATAAACGATCAGCGTTTCCTCAGCAAGCGCGGCAAGCGTCAGCGCCTTCTTCTGCCGCGCGAGCGGGTGATTTTGCGGCAATGCGGCAATCATCCGTTCTTCGACGAGCACTTCGCGCGCCAGTTGCGCATCGTCGAAGCGCAAGCGGCCGAAACCCACGTCGATACGGCCGCCTTTGAGGGCGCCGAGTTGCTCGATCGTGAACATTTCGATCAGCGACAACTCGATATGCGGCGCCGCCTCGCGAAACGCGCGGATCACCGCGGGCAGGGCACCATAGAGCGTGGACGGCACGAAGCCGATCACGATGCGCTCGGCCAGCTGCGCGAGGCGCCGCGTGAGCGGGGCGAGTTCGTCGGCATCGTCGACCAGACGCTTGGCCTGCGCATAGAAAATGCGGCCCGCTTCGGTCAGCCGCAGCGGCCGCGAGCCGCGCTCGAATAGCGCGAGGCCAACGCTTTCCTCGATCTGCTGGATCTGGCGGCTGAGCGGCGGCTGCGTCATATGCAGGCGATTGGCGGCCCGCGTGATGTTCATTTCTTCGGCGACCGCGATGAAATAGCGGAGTTGGCGAAGTTCCATGCATACCCCTAAGGTATGGAAGTAGTCGGAATCGGTGTTGGACTGCTTCGCGGGTTGTTTCTACTATGGGGCTCTCATGAAAGCAGTTCAGGAGAGCACCGAATGATAGCAACACCCGTGAAGATCGAGAGCGTGGAGACGATTCTCGTCGACGTACCGACGATTCGTCCGCACCGGCTTTCGGTTGCAACGATGAATTGCCAGACGCTCGTGCTGGTGCGCATCCGCTGCGCCGACGGCGTGGTCGGCGTGGGCGAGGGCACGACCATCGGCGGTCTCGCATACGGCGAGGAAAGCCCGGAAAGCATCAAGGTCAACATCGATACGTACTTCGCGCCGCTGCTCAAAGGCATGGACGCAACCCGTCCGGGCGCAGCGATGGCGAAGCTGCGCGCGCTGTTTCAGGGCAACCGTTTTGCGAAGTCCGCAGTTGAAACCGCTTTGTTCGATGCCCAGGCGCAGCGTCTCGGCGTGCCGCTGTCGGAGCTGTTCGGCGGCCGTGTACGCGATTCGGTGGATGTGGCGTGGACCCTTGCAAGCGGCGATACCACCCGCGATATCGACGAAGCCGAGCGCGTTTTCGAAACGAAGCGGCATCGCGTGTTCAAGCTGAAGATCGGCTCGCGTGCGTTGGCCGACGACGTCGCGCACGTCGTGGCAATTCAGAAAGCACTGGAAGGCCGGGGCGAAGTGCGTGTCGACGTGAACCAGGCATGGACCGAATCCGAAGCGATCTGGGCCGGCAAGCGCTTCGCCGATGCCGGCGTTGCGCTGATCGAGCAGCCGATTGCCGCGGAGAACCGTGCGGGCCTCAAACGCCTGACGGATCTCGCTCAGGTCCCGATCATGGCGGACGAAGCGCTGCACGGCCCGGCGGACGCATTCGCCATCGCCAGTGCGCGTGCGGCTGACGTCTTCGCCGTCAAGATCGCGCAATCGGGTGGTCTGACTGGCGCCGCACAGGTGGCGGCGATTGCGCTCGCCGCGAATATCGACCTGTACGGCGGGACGATGCTCGAAGGCGCGGTGGGCACGATCGCCTCGGCACAACTCTTCAGCACCTTCGCCGAACTGAAGTGGGGCACTGAACTCTTCGGGCCGCTGCTGCTGACCGAAGAGATTCTCACCGAGCCGCTGCGCTACGAAAACTTTGCGTTGCATCTTCCACAAGGACCCGGTCTCGGCATCACGCTCGACTGGGACAAGATCGACCGCCTCCGGCGCGATACGCGCAAAGGCGCAAGCGTTACCACGAACTGACGGTTCATCCGCTAACCGCCGAGAACATTAAACGAAGGAGATACCCCATGAACAAGCAAGCTATCGACGCACTGCTGCAGAAATTCAACGACAGCGCCACCAGCGAAGGCAATCCGCGCACAAAGCAGATTGTCCAACGCATCATCCAGGATCTGTTCTATACGATCGAAGACCTCGACGTGCAGCCGGCCGAGTTCTGGACCGCGCTGAATTATCTCGGCGACGCAGGCAAGAGCGGCGAGCTCGGTCTGCTGGCCGCGGGCCTCGGCTTCGAGCATTTTCTCGATCTGCGTATGGACGAAGCGGAAGCCAAGGCAGGTATTGAAGGCGGCACGCCGCGCACCATCGAAGGACCGCTGTATGTGGCGGGCGCACCGGTGTCCGACGGCCATGCACGGCTCGATGACGGCACCGATCCCGGTCAGACGTTGGTGATGCGTGGCCGCGTATTCGCTGAAGACGGCAAGCCGCTCGCGAACGCGCTGGTTGAAGTGTGGCACGCGAACCATCTGGGCAACTACTCGTACTTCGACAAGTCGCAGCCGGCGTTCAATCTGCGCCGCTCGATTCGCACGGATGCCGAAGGCAAGTACAGCTTCCGCAGTGTGGTGCCGGTCGGTTACTCGGTGCCGCCGCAAGGGCAGACGCAGTTGTTGCTCGATCAGCTGGGCCGTCATGGGCATCGTCCGGCGCATATCCACTTCTTCGTGTCGGCGCCGGGCTGCCGCAAGCTGACCACGCAGATCAACATCGACGGCGATCCGTATCTGTGGGATGACTTTGCGTTCGCCACGCGCGACGGTCTCGTGCCGGCGGTCAAGCAGGCCGAGGGCGCGGAAGGCAAGCCTTATGGCGTGGAAGGCCAGTTTGCGCTGATCGACTTCGACTTCACGCTGTTCAAGGAGCGCGACAACCTGCCGGGCGCCGAAATCGACCGGCTGCGCGCCGAAGCCTGAGGCTGCAACTGCGGCTGTGGCGCTCTAGCGCGCCGTTGCCTGAAAACGCATACACGTACCGCATGAATCAATCGACCCTGGCTGCGCGGCGGAGTATTCCGCGTAGTCGGGGTTTTTCATTACCGATCAGAGAAGGAGAGCCAGCATGCTGTTTCACGTTGAGATGACCGTCAACCTGCCGCCCGATATGGACGCCGAGCGCGCCGCGCGCTTGAAAGCCGATGAGAAAGCCATGTCGCAGAAGCTGCAGGAAGAGGGCGTATGGCGGCACTTGTGGCGCATCGCCGGGCGCTACGCCAACATCAGCGTGTTCGATGTGGAAAGCCCCGCGCATCTGCACGACGTGCTGAGCCAGTTGCCGCTGTTTCCGTACATGGATATCGAAGTGCGCGCACTGTGCCGGCATGCATCGTCGATTCGCGACGACGACCGGTAAGGGCGGAAGAAAGAAGGTGCTGCGAATGCAGCACCTGGCCTGCATCCAAGAGTCTTAAAGATCGAGCACCAGCAGCGGTGAAGTGGCGCGCGAGACGCAGCAGCAGATCACTTTGCCGCTTGCCCTTTCAGCTTTGCTCAGGCAATGGTCGCGATGCTCGGGCGTGCCGCTCACCACATCGACCATACAGGTCCCGCATACACCTTCGCCGCACGAGGTATCGACTTCGATACCGATCGACGCCAGCGCCGCGACGATGGTCGTATTTTTATCGACGTGGACGGTCGCGCCGCTGCTGGCGATCTGCACGTCGAATGCGTCGAGCACGTTCGCTTCGCTGCTAGCCGCCGAAACGGGCTCGGCGGCGAAGCGTTCAAGGTGAATTGCCTCCGAAGTCACGCGCGTTTCGCCGATCGCCACCACGCGCTCCATGAAGGGCCCCGGGCCGCAGGTATAAATGTGCGAACCCTCGCTCGCACTTGCTACGCAATCGGCCAGCACCGCATCGAGCTGTTCTTTTTCGACGCCGAAATGAGGCCGCACGAAATCACTGAACGGTGCGCGTGAGAGTAATGGTAAGAACGCCGCATGCTCCGCGCTGCGCGCGAAATAATGCAACACGAAGCGCTCGTTCCGCTTGAGCAGGCGATAGGCCATGCTCAACAGCGGCGTGACGCCAATGCCCGCCGCAATCAGAATGTGCTCGCTCGCGCCGGACGCGAGCTGGAACAGATTGCGCGGCGCGCCGATCGTCAATTCGCAACCGACCGTCACGTCGTCATGCAGCGAGCGCGAACCGCCACGCGACGCGTCTTCACGTTTGACGGCAAACAGATGCGCTTCACGATGATCGGGGTCGCCGCACAGGGAATATTGCCGCGTGATACCTGAGGGCACGGTGACGTCGATATGCGCGCCGGGCTCGTAATGGTCGAACGGTTGTCCGTCCAGACGCGAGACACTGAACGAGCGCACGCCGTGCGCTTCGTCACGCACGCTGTCGACGCGTACGCTAAAGGTGGTTCTTTCCATGATCTTGCTGGCCAAAGGACAGAGAGGGGCAGAGCGGACGCCGCATGCAATGCGCAGCGCCCAGTTGTGCGTCAAGGATAAGAAGTCGCCAACAATCAGGCAAATCGATTAAAAATCGGTTATGAAATAAATCCCATTGATAATATGGTGTCAGCCATGCATCCCCGTCATCCTTCGACACCCGCAAGATGCCGGACCAGCGCCTTTTCCGGCCGTTTCAGCGCGTTCAGGTCGCGCATGCAGATCAGCAACTGACGCGTGGCCCAACTGTCCGTCAGTTCGATCGTGCGAATGCCCGGCTTGCCGCGATAGCGTTTCGCGGCGGTGGCCGGCACGATGGCGATGCCCGCGCCCTGTTCGACCATGCAGCAGATGCTGTCGAAGGTTCGCATGTGCGCCCGGACGCTGAGCGGCTGTCCGGATAGCAGGGCGCGTTCGCCGAGGTACGCGTGCAATGCGCTGCTCGTACTCAAGCCGATAAATTCACGGTCGGCCACTTCCGCAAGCGTTACGCGGCGCCGCGCGCCCAGCGGGTCATTACGGCTCGTGACCAGCACGAGTTTGTCGACGGCGAAGGGCAGTGTTTGCAACGCGCCGTGTTCGACGGCATCGGAAATGATGCCGATCTCGGCCGCGCCGGTCAGCACCGCTTTCACGGTTTCGCTACTTTGCCGTTCCTTGAGATCGATCTGCACGTTGGGGTGATCGCGCAAAAAGAGCCCAACCGGGGCAGGCAAAAACTCGGTGATCGCAGCGGTATTGGTCCACAAGCGGATAAACGCTTTGCTCCCGGCCTGATGTTCGCCGAGCTCGCCTTGCATCCGGTCGATCTGGCCGAGCACGAGTCGCGCGTGATGCGCGAGCGTATCGCCCGTTGCCGTGGACTCCACGCCGCGCCGGCCGCGCTCCAGCAAGGGCACGCCCAATGCGTCTTCCATGCCGCGCAAACGCGCGCTGGCCGACGGCAGCGACATGTTCGCGCGCGCCGCGCCGTGCGTGATGCTGCCGGTGTCGAGAATGTTCAGGAAAAGGCGGAGATCGATCAGGTCGAAGCGCATGGGGTCGGATTTGAGTGGGTGTCGCAACTGTGACTGGCGTTGCGGTTGCAGGTGCAGTTGCGGTTTTAGCCTTAGCCCTAGCCTAAGTCACAGTACGTATCTTACGCATTGTGGACGGCGCTGCGGCAATCGAAAATCGCGGACATGACATCCAGAACCTCATCCCCATGACCTCTTCTTTTGCGCTGCATGCAAGCGTGATTGCCGTGACCTTCGTGCTGGCCGGCTTCGTCAAGGGCGTGACCGGCATGGGCCTGCCGACCGTCGCGATGGGCGTGCTCGGCACGCTGATGCTGCCGGCGCAGGCGGCCGCGATGCTGTTGCTGCCGTCGTTCGTCACGAACGTCTGGCAACTGTTCGCGGGGCCCAGCGTGCGGGAATTGCTCAGACGTTTGTGGCCGATGATGGTGGGCATCGTCGCGGGCACGCTCGCGGCTGCGTCCTTCATTGCCGGCGGCGGTGGCGAATGGGCCGTGGCCGGATTGGGCGCCGCGTTGACGCTCTATGCCGCGGCCGGGCTGATGGCGTGGCGCTTCGCGGTGCCGGCACGCCACGAGCGCTGGCTGTCGCCGACGGTCGGCGTGGTCACCGGCGCGATCACCGGAGGGACCGGCGTGTTCGTCGTGCCGGCGGTGCCTTATCTTCAGGGCTTAACGTTGAAGAAAGAGGATCTGGTTCAGGCGCTCGGTCTGTCGTTCACCGTTTCCACCATCGCGCTCGCTATCGGACTGACACGGGAGCATGCATTTGCGGTCGACGACCTGGGCACGTCGCTTTGCGCCGTAGTACCTGCCTTGCTCGGCATGTGGATCGGCCAGCGGGTGCGCGGCCACATTAGTCCGGCGAGCTTCCGCCGCTGGTTTTTTATTTGTCTGCTCTGCTTGGGTATTCAGTTACTGGCGCGGGCGTTCGTTTGATCAGGAAGTGAGGAGCGTGAAGCAGGAGGGCTGGATTGTGTGGTCGACTATTCTGGATACGTTAGGCGCGTTAGCTGTACTGGCAAGTGTGGCGGTGCAGATCGCGTTTATCCGCAAATGCGGAAATCGGTGAGCCATCAGACTTATCTTCGGTTAGCGCGGCGCAAGCCGCTCAGGTAGCGCATAGCGTTGCATCGTGCGCTCCATTCCATCGAGAAACGCCTGCTCGGCGGCATTCATCTTGCGTGCGCGCAGCCACAGCAGATCGATGTCGACATCGACCAGACCCTCTTCGGGTGGCAGACGCCACAAGCGTTGCTGTGCGAGATCGTCGCGCACGATGTGCTCCGGCAGACAGCCGATCCCATAACCCGCGAAGATCAGTCGCCGCACTTCGTCGAGGCTCGGCGAGGCCGCCACGATGCGTCCGGTAAAGCCGCGCTGATCGCGAAACACGGTTAGCGGCGAGAGGCTGTCGCCGATCTGGTCGCTGGTGAACGATACGAAGTTTTCCGCCAGCAATTGATCGATCGACAATGCATGCCGCCCGAACAACCGATGATGCCGCCCGCAGAAAAGCGCATACCGTTGCCGCAGAAAGCAGCGCTGCTCGAGTTTGTCGACGGGCGTGCGACACAAGCCGAGCCCGGCCGTGGCCGTCTTTTGCAGCAGCGACGAGATGATGTCCGACGAGCGCATCACTTCGATCTGCAAATCCACGCGCGGATAGGTCTTGTGGAATTCCGCGAGGAATTCGTCGTAGACGCCGGAGTCGATCCGGCTCACCGACAAGAGCCGGATCGACCCGGTGATGTCATCGCTGCGGTCGTCGAGTTCGGTTTCCAGCCGCGACATGTGGCCGTAAATATCGCTGGCGATGCGGTAAACCTCCTCGCCGGCGCGAGTCGGTTCGAAGTGCGGGCCGCGGCGCTGGATCAGATTGCGCCCGAGCGTGTCTTCGAGCCGTTTAAGCGCTTGGCTAACCGCCGGTTGCGTCAGATGCAAACGGGCTGCGGCACGGCTGACGCTGCGCTCCTGCATGATCACGAGGAAGGTGCGCAGCAAGTTCCAGTCGAGCCGGTCATTCAAAAACCGCGTGACGTCCGCGCGCAACTGAGTCATGGAATCACCTTCGACATTAGCCAGATTTATAGCCGGGATAATAAACCGAAATTTGACTAATATTTTATGGCTGGCGATAAAACACCTCACAAGATGGCCTGATATCAGGCATCGCGACTGAGGAGCCGCCATGAACGCTTCACCCCAAGCCACCCGTCAGCCTGTGCGAGCGCCGCTTTCATCGGCACGATGATCGAGTGGTATGACTTCTACATCTACGCCACGGCCGCCGCGCTCGTGTTCGGCGAGTTGTATTTCCCCTCGCATGATCCGTTTGTCAGCACGATGGCGTCGTTTGCGACCTTCGCGGTCGGCTTCTTTGCGCGGCCGTTGGGCGGCGTGATCTTCGGCCACCTGGGCGATCGCATCGGCCGCAAGAAGGCGCTGATGACCACGCTGATGATGATGGGGGTCGCCACCGTGTGCGTCGGCTTGCTGCCGGCTTATACGAAAGTGGGTGTGCTCGCGCCTGTGCTGCTCGTGTTGCTGCGCGTGGTGCAAGGCGTGGCGGTGGGCGGCGAGTGGGGCGGCGCCGTGCTGATGGCCGGCGAACATGCGCCGAAAGGGCGGCGCACATTCTTCGCTTCGTTCGCGCAACTGGGCAGCCCGGCCGGGCTGATTCTCTCGCTGATCGCATTTCGCGCGGTCACGTCGATGCCGCACGACGATTTCATCGCGTATGGCTGGCGTCTGCCGTTTCTGGCGAGCGCGGTGTTGCTCGTGGTGGGTATTTTCATTCGCCTCGGTGTGAACGAGTCGCCGGAATTCCAGCGCGAGAAAGAAGCGAAGCGTACTGTCGAGTTGCCGATTGCCGAAGTGTTCCGTTCTTCCGGTGCGCTCGTTGCGCTGTGCATCGGCGCGAACACGATCGGCATTGCGGGGGTGTACTTCACCAACACCTTCATGATTTCGTACACCACGCAAAACATCGGTGTGTCGAAATCGCTGATTCTCGATTGCCTGTTCGCGGTCGCAATCATCCAGTTTGTGTCGCAACCGCTCGCCGCATGGCTCGCTGAAAAGATCGGCGGTGCGCGCTTCCTCAAGCTGGCCGCGTTCGCCGCGATGCTCTCGCCGTATCCGATGTTCACGCTCGTGCAAAGCGGCAGCCGGCTGTCGATGATTGTCGGCATCGCGCTTGCCGTGGTGTGCATGGCGAGTTTCTATTCGGTGATCGCGGGCTTTGTCAGCGGCGTGTTTCCGGTGCGCGTGCGTTATTCGGCGATCTCGCTGTCGTACCAGGTGTGTGGCGCAATTGCAGGTGGTTTGACGCCGCTGGCGGGGACATGGCTCGCGCACAAATTCACCGGGCAATGGTGGCCGCTTGCTGTGTTTTACACGTGCCTCGCGGGCATCTCGTTGTCGTGCATCGTTGCACTAGATGCGCTGAAACACCGTCGTGCCGACGCACCCGAAGCACTGCCGGCACGCTGAATCAAATGAAATCGAAGACGTTGCCGGCGCGTGCGATGATGGCCGCACCGGCCTACGCCCGAAGCAAAGGAACTGGAATATGCAGACGTTTTTTCATCCGGCGCAGTTGAAGCATCATCCGCGCAGCTATCTGTCGCGTGGCCAGATGCGCACGCCGCAGGAAGTGCCCGAACGTGCGTTGCGACTCGTCGAGGCCGTGAAGAAGCTCGGTTTCGACGTGCAGGAACCGGGGGATTTCGGCGCCGCGCCGCTCGCCGCGGTGCATGGCATGAACTATCTGCGCTTCCTCGAAGAAGCGCATCGTGAATGGAAAAAGATTCCCGCGGAGTGGGGCGACGAAGTGATGTCGAACGTGTATATCCGCGAGAACAATCCGTTGCGCGGCGTGCTTGCACAAGCGGCACGCTATCTCGCCGATGGCAGTTGTCCGGTTGGCGCGGATACCTACGAATCCGCTTACTGGTCGGCACAGAGCGCGCTGGCCGGCGCGCACGCGATTCTCGACGGTGCGGGTGAGGCGTACGCGTTATGCCGTCCACCGGGTCATCACGCGCGTGCCGAAGCGGCAGGCGGTTTCTGCTATCTGAACAATGCGGCGGTTGCAGCGCAAGCGTTGCGGCAGAAGTACGGGCGTGTGGCGATTCTCGATACCGACATGCATCACGGCCAAGGCATTCAGGAGATTTTCTACGGCCGTGACGACGTGTTGTACGTGTCGATCCATGGCGATCCGACGAATTTCTATCCGGTAGTGGCCGGTTTCGAAGACGAACGCGGCGCAGAGAAAGGCGAGGGCTATAACGTCAATCTGCCGATGCCGCATGGTTCGTCGGAAGCCGTGTTCTTCGAGCAACTCGACGCGGCGCTGCGTGTTCTCGCGCGTTTTCAGCCGGACGTGCTGGTCGTTGCACTCGGCTTCGACATCTACAAGGACGATCCGCAATCGATGGTGGCGGTGACGACCGAAGGCTTCGGCCAACTCGGCGGCCAAATCGGTGCGCTGAAACTGCCGACATTGATCGTGCAGGAAGGCGGGTATCACATCGAAACACTCGATGCGAACGCACGGTCGTTCTTCGGCGGGTTTGCATCGAAGCGATGATGCCAGGCGGGTGTCGCGCCGGCGCCCGCCGCGCCTGTGTTTGACCTTACCTCGTGCGTTCCGCCCCCAACGTCTTTCCGATTGTTCGGCTCATCCGACGTATCTATTCGTTTCCAGCCGCTTTATCCATGCGGCCAGTGTGCCTACATTGTGTCCAGTGACAGCGCCACTGCATGTCTCGCTTCATCGGCGTCAGCCCGCGAATCTTCGCGGCAGCGACGCCGGCGCGAACTCCATCCAAAGGAAACGATCATGAGCAAACTCACAGGTAAGGTTGCGGTTGTAACGGGCGCATCGAAAGGTATCGGCGCAGCGATTGCGAAGGCATTGGCTGCACAAGGCGCGTCGGTAGTGGTGAACTATGCGTCCAGCAAGGCCGGCGCGGATGAGGTGGTCGCCGCAATCACCGCGGCGGGCGGCAAGGCTGTCGCCGTTGGCGGCGATGTGTCCAAGGCAGCGGACGCGAAGGGCATTATCGATTCGGCAGTTGAGACCTATGGCCGCCTCGACATTCTGGTCAACAATTCCGGCGTGTATGACTTGCTGCCGATCGACGACATCACCGAAGCGCACTTCCATAAGCACTTCAACGTGAACGTACTGGGTCTGCTGTTGGTCACGCAAGCAGCGGTGAAGCATCTGGGCGAAGGCGGCAGCGTTGTGAATGTCAGCTCGGTCGTCAGCCGCATCACGCCGCCGGGCAGCGCTGTCTACACCGCCACCAAGGGCGCGGTGGACGCCATCACCGGCGTGCTCGCACGTGAACTCGGCCCGCGCAAGATTCGTGTCAACTCCGTGAATCCCGGCATGGTGGAAACTGAAGGCACGCATACCGCCGGCTTCATCGGCTCGGACTTCCAGGCCTGGGCGGTGAGCACAACGCCGCTTGGCCGTATCGGTCAGCCTGACGATATCGCCGACGTCGCCGTGTTCCTCGCTTCCGACGATTCGCGCTGGTTGACCGGCGAAAGCCTGATTGCTAGCGGTGGTATGCGGTAACAGGATTGGCTGGCAGCGCGTTGTGATGGGTTCGTGTGGCGATGCCATGCATTGCCACGACACGCGACGCGCCCGCTGCGCCATGACCGCATGAAAACGCCGCCGGGCAATCGTTGCCCGGCGGCTTATTGTTTCATTGCGCCACTACAGTAGCGGCGCTTGTCAGCTCCACCGCAAACAACGCGTCCAGCAGATTCGACCCCGGCCTTTCAGCAAGCCGTGTGAGCGATTCGATCATCCGCACCTGGCAATCCTGGAGCGGAATCATCCTGATTCGCCGCGATTCCTTGAATTCTGCGCGCGCGATCACACCCACCCCCATGCCTTGCGCGACCGCTTCCTCCAACGCTTCACGCCCGTCCACATACATCACCGGTTCAACCTGCAACGACTCGCGCACCAGTTCGATCTCCAGCAACTGCTGTGTAACCGATTGCCGCTCGCGAAAAATCATCGGCTGTTGCACCAGTTCCGCGTAACTCAGCTTGCGTTTCTTTGCTACCGGATAGCTCGCCGGCACCATGGCCACCAGCGGATCGCGTCGCAGCACGCGCGACTCGAGCCGGCTATGCACCTGTGGAGCGGCGGTAATGGCGGCGTCGACCGCGCTCGACAACACGCGCTGCATGCAATCCGCGGCATTGGCGATCGAGAGCGTTACGACGATGCCCGGATGCAGCTTGCGAAACGCGCCGATCAACGCGACGGCCAGATCGGGCGCGTCCGCCGCCAGCGAGAGCGAGCCGGACTCGAGCCCACCCGCCGATTCGAGCAGTTGCCGCGCGTCGCGCTCGCAACTGAGCATCTGCCGCGTCACGGTGAAAAGACGCAGACCGAGTTCAGTGGTTTCGACGCCGCGCGGGCCGCGCTCGAACAATTTGACACCGTAATCCTGCTCGAGCCGTTTCACGTGGTCCGACACCGCCGGCTGGGTGAGCGACAGCGCCTGCGCCGCTTTGGAAAACCCGCCGTGTTCCGCGACCGCATGAAAGGCCCGCAATTGCGCGTATTGCACGTCTGCCTCGCCGATAGATAAGTTTTTGCGATACCTGCATCGATTATATCGATTTTACCGATGGACAGCCTTTCTGTACTGTGTCATGACCGCAACAGCGATATCGGAGATTCCGACCATGGAAAGCGTCATCGACAGCGCCCCGACAGTGTCCGCACTGCCTTCAACCGTGATGTGCGCCGCGCCGGCCCAGGGCGAGCCGTATCTGTTGACGCCGGGACCGCTGACCACGGCGTTCTCGACCAAGGAAGCGATGCTGCGCGACTGGGGTTCGTGGGACGGCGATTTCCGCGCAATGACCGCTCAACTGCGCCGCAGCTTGCTTGACATTGCCGGCGACACCGACGGCGAGTACGACTGCGTGCCGCTTCAGGGCAGCGGCAGCTATTGCGTCGAAGCCATGCTCGGCAGCCTGATTCCGCGCGACGGCCATGCATTGGTACTGGCTAACGGCGCCTACGGCAAGCGCATTGCGACCACCCTCGGTTATCTCGGCCGCGCCTGCACGGTGCTCGACAAGGGCGACTACCTGCCGCCGCGCGGCGCCGAAGTCGAAAGCATGCTGGACGCCGATCCGCGCATCACGCACGTGGTCGCGGTGCATTGTGAAACGAGTTCCGGGATTCTCAATCCGATCGAAGAAATCGCCACTGCCACCGCCAAAAAAGGCCGCAAGCTGCTGATCGACTCGATGAGCGCATTCGGCGCGGTGCCGCTCGATGTGCGTCAGATTCCGTGCGAGGCGTTTGTCTCGTCGGCGAACAAATGCATCGAGGGCGTGCCGGGTTTCGGTTTCGTGATCGCTCGCAAGAGTGCGTTGCAGGAGGCCAAGGGCCGCAGCCATTCGCTCTCGCTCGACGTGTACGACCAGTGGGACGTGATGAACCGCACGGGGCAATGGCGGTTCACGCCGCCGACGCATACCGTGGCCGCGTTTATCGAAGCATTGCGTCTGCACAAGCTCGAAGGCGGCCAGCCCGGGCGTCTCGCGCGTTACGCGAACAATCGCGACGTGCTGGTCGCGGGCATGCAGGAACTCGGCTTCGAGCCGTTGCTGAACGCGCGTTGGCGCTCGCCGATCATCGTGACGTTTTTTGCGCCGGCGCATCCGTCGTTCAAGTTCGAGCACTTCTATGAATTGATGAAGAAGCAGGGTTTCATCATCTATCCGGGCAAGCTGACGGTGGTGGACAGCTTCCGCATCGGTTGCATCGGCCAGGTGGATGAGCGTGTGATGCACCGCGTGGTGCGAGCCTGCGCGCAGTCGCTGCAAGCGATGGGCGTCGCGCATGCCGCACCGCCGGCGGCCGCGCTCGAAGAGCGCAAGACGCTCGCCGAAGCGGCCTGATCAACGCAGCTTGAATGCGGAATACAAATGCGCGGCACGTCGCGCGAGCCTTACAACCTCCAGAGAATCGAAGTACATGAAACACGTCAAAGCAGTGATTTTCGACTGGGCCGGCACGGTGGTCGATTATGGTTCGTTGGCCCCGATGGGCGCGTTTGTCGAGACGTTCGAGCAGTTCGGCGTGCCGATCACGATCGACGAAGCACGCGGCCCGATGGGCATGGCCAAGCGTCCGCATATCGCGGCGCTGATGGCCTTGCCGCGCGTGTCGCAAGCATGGGCCGACAAGTACGGCCACAAGCCGGGCGAAGCGGACATCGACGCCGTGTACGACGTCTTCGTGCCGAAGAACATCGCGGTGGCCGCGAGCTACAGTTCGGTGATTCCGGGCGTGGCGGAAGTGGCGAGCGCGCTGCGCAGCGACGACATCAGGATCGGTACGACCACCGGCTATACGCGCGAAATCATGGCCGAGATTGTGCCCGGTGCGGCGGCCCAGGGGTTTTCGCCGGATAGTATCGTGTGTACGGGCGACACGCCGGAAGGGCGTCCGTCGCCGTACATGATCTACAAGACGTTGCCGGAATTGGGCGTGTGGCGCGCGAAGGATGCGATCAAGGTCGACGACACGGAAGTCGGTATCGAGGAAGGGATCAACGGCGGCACGTGGGCGGTGGGTGTTGCCGTGAGCGGCAACGCTTTCGGCATGGCAGAGGACGATGTCAAGGCGCTGGCGCCGGATGAATTTGCATGGCGGCGCAAGGTGGCGATCCAGAAGTTGCAGGCCGCCGGCGCGCATTATGTGATCGATAGCGTGGCGGATCTGATGCCCGTGGTGCGTGATATCGATGCGCGGTTGGCGCGAGGTGAGCGGCCTTAAATTGTCGAAGCGCGGACGTTATGTCATGACTTCGTGCTTGATAGCCCGTTCGATGAGTTGGTTGAGACTGATCCCTTCGGCCGCAGCAGTTTCGACCGCGCGGGCATGAAGCTCGGGGTTGATGCGCACATTGAAGCGGCCGGAGAAGTGGCGAAGCGGATCAATGCCGTTCTCCTTGCAGACATCAAGGAAAGCCGCCAGGGACCTGGAGCCCTCGGCCTTGAGGGTGGGGATATCGCTGGCGTAGAATTCTGCGCTGCCGCTCAGGCCGAGGAATTCGCCGCGCAGCATGTCGGTGTCGGGGTCATAGCTGATGACCGCGCGATGGTTGTCGATGGTGAGGATGTTTATGGTTTGACTCCGTTCAATTTGAGCCATTTGCAACGCTGGTGACCGCGCCCTTGTCGGTCGGCAGGCCTTGAGGGACCTGCCTGGCCGAATAGCACAACTGCGATTCGAGACACCACGCGTATTTGGGGTGGACCGGCTCAGTCGATACGAAGGCCGCTGCGCTGTCTGATCTGCTTCTGCGTCATGGATCTTCCTGCGATCGTATAGTCGTGATCGAGAGAAATGGTGATCTTGCCGTACCGGTGGTCGACGCTGAGCATGACCTGCTGTCCGGGGCGGAAGCCGATGCGTTCGAGCAACGCATCAGTGACAAGCATCCACGGAAAGGCGATGCGCCTGGCCTGTTGCTGAGGGCTGTCTGTGGCAGGTGCCCGTTCAAGTGTTGCAGAAATGTTCGTTGGTGGTTCGGCGCCGGTGCGGCGTGGTTTAAGATTGGCAGTAGCCATGATCAACTCCTGTTCTGAGTTGGTTGTGGTCAGCGGGCCGTGAGTGTTGGTAGCACTCATGGCCCGCGCTTCGTTTACGGCAATACATCTCCTGCATTAGCCGTCCATCGGCGGCGGTTAACAACTTTCTGAACCTGCGCCTTCCGGACGAAGCTGTCGATCACCAGAATCAGCGCCTGCTGTTCGGCATCGGGCAGGCTGTCAACCTGTTGGTACAGATTCAATAACTTTTGATTGTGAATTCTGGGTTCGGCCGACATGGGTGCACGTCCGGCGAGTTCGTCAAGCGTGACCTGAAGAATATCGGCGATGCGCACGACGGTATCGAGCTGCGGCGTTGCGATGCCTCGTTCCCAGCGGTTATAGACGCGAGGGTTGATCTCAAGCAATTCAGCGAGGCGCACCTGAGTGATCTTTCTCGCAGAGCGCAGCAGGCGAAGCCGTCCGGCAAAGACTGACATATCGGAGCTTCTCAACATAAAAGAGGTGCCGTAATTTTAAATCTCCCGGTATCTCAGATTGCTGTTTATCCATCGTACAGTTGAGTTGACTATCCCGCGCTCAGACGCTGGAGTATGCGGATCAAACGCTTCGAAGGATTTACGACGATGGCCAGGGTCTACGCTGCTGTGTGAGAGCAGGGCAGGCGGTTAGCACGCACACAAGATTTATTTTGTCTGCGCCCCTGCCGAAGATATGCTCGATTCGTTCTAACAGAACAATTCCCCATTCAGATCGTTCGTGGAGCGCCAACCGATGACCTGCATCGCCCAGAGGATCGGGATTAAGCCAGGACGGGTTGCAATCATCTGTTGAATGAACCCGCTGCCCGCCGCTCAAGTTTCAGATGCAGATGCCGTTGACACGAGCTAGTCACTTCCGGGAACCCAGCCGTGCAACTCGCTTACAGTAACGACCGTCTGTCCAGCAGGATGTTGGTTGATTCGTCCGCCGTCGGCGAACCCGAGGTGGAATCGTCGGTCATCGAATGGTTGTTGCACGACGATCAGGTGATGCGCGAGTGCTTCACGCACGCGGCGGAAATTCTGAAGAGCGTGACCGGCGCGGCGATCACCGCGATCACGCTGCTCGACGAGGAGCATCAGCACTACCGGGCCGAAATCGGCATGGCGATGCCGCTCGTGACCCGCGCGCGCTCGCTGGCCGACTATGCAGTGCGCGACGCGGACCTGTTCGTCATCGAGGATGCCCACGACGACACCCGTTTCGGCGAATGCATGCTGGTGCAACGCCATCCCTTCGTGCGCTTTTACGCGGCGATTGCACTGCGCGCGCCGAACGGCGAGATCGTCGGCGCGCTCTGCGCGATGGACCCGGCGCCCGGCCGCCTCGATGCGTCGCAACGTGGCGTGTTTTACCACCTGCGCGCGATGATCGAAAATGATCTGAAAATGCGCACGGCCACCGCGATCGATCCGCTCACCCAGTTGTACAACCGCCGCTTCCTGCTGGAAAGCATCGCGCGCAAATGGAAAGACGCACGCGAGGGCGACGTGATGGGCTCGGTGGTGGTCGACGTCGACTGGTTCAAGCAGTACAACGACACCTACGGCCACCAGGCGGGCGACCATTGTTTGCGCAAGGTGGCTTCGGTGATGCAGGCGGCGTCCGACGGTGAGCGCATCATCGCCGGGCGCATGGGGGGCGAGGAGTTCGGCCTGCTGGTGCTGCGAGCAGAGCCGGTGACGCTTGAACGCACGCTCGAAGCGCTACGGCAGGGTGTCGAAGATCTGGCGATCGAACATCGCGCCTCACCGCTCGGCATGGTGACGGTGAGCGTCGGCGCCTCGCTGACGCGTATGACCGAGGGATCGCGGCTGGCGCATCGCGAGGGCTTCGCGAGCGCGGACCGGGCGCTGTACCGCTCGAAACACGAAGGCAGGAATCTGGTGACGATGGCCTAGGGTAGGCTGCGTCGCTACAGCGCTGCCGTTATCAGCTTCAACCCCGCAGGCAGCGATTCGCCGAACACACGGCCTTCGTCGGCGTCATCGAGTTCCACGGTCTCGCCGACCATCGTGATCCACGCGCGCGGCGCATTGGCTGCTTCGAGTTTGCGCACCACGGCCTGGCGCACGTCTTCGGGCAGGTCGCGCGAGCGGTCACCGGTCATGCGGGCAATCTGCACGGCGGCGAACGCTGCGGGTTCGACCTTCTTCCAGTCGAGCGCGAGGATCGTGTTCAGCCAAAGCGCCGCGACGTCCGGCGGCACGACGCTATGCGCGCTGCCATAGAACGGCCGCCGCGCACCGATGCGTCCGACCGCCCACCAACTTTGATGATTCTCCGCAGGCTTCTTCAAGCGCGTGAGCACGGACTCGCCGAGCTCGATCTTGCGTTCGACCGGAATGCGTTCGAGCGACGCGCTCAGCCGGACCATGTCGGTGAAGCCGGTTTTCGACACGTCGAAGGGCAGCTTGTGACGCGATTGCGCGGCCGTTTGCAGATAGGCCATCGCGTCGAGCACGCGCAGTTGCGCGCTTTCGTCGAGGCCGCCCGCCGCGCGGCGCCATAGCGTCCACCATTCCGACCAGACCTGGCCTTCGTTGACGTACTGGATGCCGTCGTCGAAGAGCGACCAGAGTTGCTCCACGCGCCATTCGTCGAGCGGATAGCCGAAGCCAGGCCGCACGCAATAGCCAGCAAGATTCAGCCACGAGCGTTCGTGATCCGCCGAGCGCCGCCGACGGCGCGCGCGTTCCCATAGCGCGCCGAACAGTTCGCGCAGCAGCGCGCTGTTCCACCCATCGCGCGGGCCGAGCAGCTGTTCGAGTTGCGAGCGCAGGCGTTTGATTTCTTTCGGGTCGACGTTTTGCGCGCGCGTGCCGAAGCAGCGGTCGATATGGTCGATTGCCTGGTCGAGCGCGGGGTGCCGGGCTTGTGCCGGGTCCGGCGCCAGGTTCACCTGGGCGTCTTCGCGGCGCAACTGGAATTCGAGCAGCCAGCGCTGCGCCGGATTGTCGAGCTCGATGCAGTGCACTTCCAGCGTGCCGACTTCGGTCAGCGAGGTTGCGATCTGTACCGCGGTTTCGCCGCGCGCCGTGCTTGCGCCGCGCGGTTGCACGATCGTTGCAATGGGTGGCAACCGAACGAAATCGCCTTGTGCGAGGTCGGCCATCTCGCCAGGTTGATAGATCGTATCCGCGCTTGAAGAGGCTAGGTGAAAGCGCACAGGGTGGCCGAGGCGCAGCGCGAATGTACGGTCTTCGATCCGGATTTCGTGACCTTCTTCGGTGCCGCGCGGCAGCAGACAGATACCGCGTTGCGTGGGTTCGGCGTCGCGTGCGCCATCGCCGGTTTCGTCCAGCACGAGGAAGTAACTGCGCGCCGAGCCGCCACCGATTTTCGGCGCCTGGCCCGCGCGCGCGAGGGCATAAGCGACCGCGCCGCGCGCCACGGCGACGTCGGGATTGTCGTTGTGCAGAACGTTGAGCGCTTCGCCGCGCCACGTGCCCAAAGTGCTGGACAGACGTTGCGCCAGCGCTTCAGCGCGGAATACGCCGCCGTTCAGTAACAGCGTGTCGGGCACCGGCAAAGGCTCGTCCTGAGCTTCGCCCGCATCGGAAGAAGGCGCGGCGGAATCAGGAGCGGAACCTAACGCCCTAAGCGACTGCGCCGCGAAGCGGTTCAGAAACGCCGCGATATGACGCGTGACCGCTGCGTCGGTGGCATAGGGCAGGCCGAACTCGACGATCGCGCCGCGCGGCCTGCCGGGCCGTTCGTTCGATGCCACCGCCGGAAAGAAGCCGTCGACGATGATCTGCTCGACTTCCTCGCGCGTGACCTGCGCCGTGCGTGCGCCGCCGATCAGTTTCGAGCCCGCGCCGAGCAGTGTGATCGAAGCTGACTCCGGCGCGTCCGGGCCGAGTAGTTGCTCTTTCGCGCCACGGCACCGCTCAACCAGTTGCGACAAGCTCGCCGCCGACAGACGCGTGCGCTCGTTGCCCGCTTGAGGCAAACGTGCCTCGACGCGATGCGCGAGTGCGAGATCCATGTTGTCGCCGCCGAGCATCAGATGGTTGCCCACGCCGATCCGCGTCAGCTCCGGCTCGCCGTCACGCATGCGGACTTCGATCAGCGTGAGGTCGGTGGTGCCGCCGCCCACGTCGCAGATCAGCACGAGTCGCGTGTCCGACAGTTCGGTCGCAAGGCTGTCGCGATGATGAAACAGCCAGTCGTAGAACGCGGCCTGCGGCTCTTCGAGCAGCCTTAATGTGGGCAGGCCCGCCATACGCGCTGCTTCCACCGTCAGCGCTCGCGCGCCTTCGTCGAAAGAAGCGGGCACCGTCAGCACGACGTCCTGCGCTTCGAGTGGCGCGTCGGGAAAGCGTTGATTCCAGGCCGCCCGCACGTGCGCCAGATAGCTCGCGCTGGCTTCGACCGGTGAGACCTTGCGGACATCGTCCGCGGCGCCCCACGGCAGGATCGGCGCGACCCGGTCCACCGACGCGTGCGACAGCCAGCTTTTCGCACTCGCCACCAGGCGCCCAGGAACCTGGCCGCCGAGCGCACGCGCGAGCCTGCCGATTACTACGGGTGGATCCTGCTGACTTTCGCCAGCACGATCGACCGCGTTGTCAGGCGTGCGCCACGGCAACTGCAAATCGCCCGCGCTCAGCTCACCCGGCGCCGCGTGATACCTCACTGAAGGCAGCAACGGCCGCGCCGCGACTTCGCCGAGACTCACCAACTGATCGATCTCGAAGACGCGAATTTCCTGCGAGCCCACCGCGGCATACGCCAGCACCGTGTTGCTGGTGCCGAGATCGATGCCGACGCTGTAGCGCTTCTGCTTCACTTCAGTCATGCATTGGCGTTGCCGCGCACGTCGAACTCGACCTTCCAACGTTCGTCGGTGCCGCGCGGCACGGCTTCGAGTTCGAGCGTGCCGGCTTCCGTCACGCGCGCATGCAGTTTCACCGGCACGACTTCACCGGCAGTGCGGCCGGCGGACGGCAACGTCGCCTGGATTTCCTCCAGTTCCTGCAACTCCTCGGGACCCCAGAAGTCGAGCAGCGTGCCGACCTGATCCTGACGACGCACCGACGATCCGAAGAAACGGAAGTGCACCGGCTCGCCCACGACCAGCCCGAATTCCTGCGCCGGCAATTCGGCGTCCGTGCCTTCCTCCATGCCGAACGGCGCGACGCACAGCGCCTGCACCGGCGGCTCGAGACCGGGGACGGCGGGCATCGCCGATTCGATCGCGATGTAGTACGCGCGTGCGGTGCCGCCACGAATACGCACGCCCTGGCCGCGTCGCACATAACCGTAATAAGCCGCGCCGCGCGCGACGGCGAGATCGAGATCCGCGCCTTCGAGCAGGCGTGCTTGCGGCGCACCTTCGGCACCGAGCCAGCCATTGAGCGTGCCCATGATCCGCTCGACCAGCAGCGGCGACTTGAACACACCGCCGTTGAAGAGCACCGCAGTGGGGTGCAGAAAAGTCGCGCCTTCCGTCGTGGCGATATCGCGCAAGCCTTCGAGTTCGGCCAGCGCGCCCACCTGCCGGCCAAGGAAGGCCGCCAGATGCCGCGTGATGCCCGCATCCTGCGCATACGGCAGGCCGAGTTGCGTCAGACCGGCACGCGCGCGGCTCACTGGACGCGCCGCGCTATCCACCTGCGGGAAGAAGCCTTCGAGGATCGTCTGGGTCAACTCCGCACGCGTGAGTTCGGTGCGGATCGAACCGCCGATCAGCTTCGAACCGCGGCTCGGCACGACGAGCGGCACGGTATCCGTCGACGGATCGCTGAGCAGCGTTTCCTTCGCCGAGCGGCACGCATAGGTGAGGGCGCGCAGTTGCCACGCGTCGGCCTGGGTACCCTGCGCGGCAAGTTTGCGCGCGACCACGTGGGCAAGCGCGAGGTCCATGTTGTCGCCGCCGAGCAGAATGTGTTCGCCGACCGCGACGCGATGCAGTTCGAGATTGCCTTCACGCTCGATCACCGCGATCAGCGAGAGGTCGGTCGTACCGCCGCCCACGTCGACCACGAGAATGATGTCGCCGACCTTGACCTGCTTGCGCCACTGGCCGCCGCTTTTTTGAATCCAGCTATACAGCGCGGCTTGCGGTTCTTCGAGCAGTGTCATGCGTCCATAGCCGGCGGCTTCCGCTGCTTCGGCGGTCAACTCGCGCGCGGCCGGATCGAACGACGCGGGAATCGTCACCGTAATGTCCTGCTGGCTGAACGGCGCGTCCGGATGCGCGTGGTCCCATGCTTCGCGGAGATGCGTCAGGTAGCGCACCGAGCTTTCGAGCGGCGACACGCGCGCGACTTCGGGCGGCGCGTCGTTCGGCAGAATCGCCGCGCGACGATCGACGCCCGGATGACACAGCCAGCTCTTGGCGCTCGACACGAGCCGGATCGGTGTGGCCGCGCCGCGACTGCGAGCGAACTCGCCGACCGCGAATTCGCGCTGGCCGGTCCACGGCAGGTACAGGTCGCCCGAGGCGAGTTCGTCCGGATGCGGCAGGTAGAGGAACGAGGGCAGCAGATCGAGATTATCGATCGCGCCGGGTCCGGTAAGTTGTGCGACCGGCAGCACGCCTTGAGTGGTCTTTTCACCATCGCTGGCCGTGGTGTCCACGTAGGACAGTGCGCAGTGCGTGGTGCCCAGATCGATACCGATTGAGAAGCGTGCGTCGCTCATAGCTCCACCTCGGCCGGTGCGATGACTTTGGCGTTGTGGCTGTCGGTCAGCTTCGGCAGACGCACGTCGTCGACGCGCCAGCCGCGGTGGCTGATGCTGCCGTTAAACGGCGCCTTGCCGACCACATTGCCGGTCAGGCGAATCGAGGTGGCGTCGAAACCTTCGGCCAGCGTCACGCGGCTGCCTTCGGCCTCGTCGCGTACCGGACGGATCGTGAAATGCTCGCGCAGCGTCGTGCGGCAGCCGTCGTGCACGAGGCGGGCGGCGGCGCCGATGTCGGCGTCGCTATAGGCCTTGATGTCTTCTTCGACGAAATCGATGAAGCGCGCGTCGCGTTGCAGCAGGCCGAGCAGTTGGAGGGCAGCGTCCGGGCTCGCTTCTTTCAGCGTGGGCGCCGGTTGCGGGGCGGGGGCCGGAGCCGCGGCGGGAGCGGGCGTGGGGGCAGGTGCAGGGCTCGCGGCAGCGGCGCCACCGTTACGCAGACGCAGCACGCCGGCGGCGAATTCACCATCGCCGAGGATGCTAAAAAACGTACTGACGGCAAGTGAAATCCTGCCGAGGAAAGACGGGTTCGAATCGGTCATGAATGCTCCTGAGGGGCTCTGTTAAAGGACGAGCTGTCCTGGCTGCGCCGCACGCGACGGGCCCGATGTGCCTGATTGGCGTGCTGGGCCGTCGTCATGCGTCATGGCGAGGGTCGGCGGCAAGCCTGCCGCCGAGGTCTGATTCATCCGGATTCGCGGCGCGTTTTGCGCGCGCAAAACCAGTATTTTGCCTTGTCGCGCGCCCGACGCGGGCAAAGGCGGCAATTCTAGCGGCTAATGGGTGGAGATTGGCGGGTGGCGGGGGCCGTCCTCCGGATGTGCGCGGCGGCCCATTTCACGCGGCGTGCGGCCCGAATTCGGCCACCACCTGATCGATAAACGCGCGCAATTTCGGGGTGGCGCGGCTCGCCGGAAACACCAGATGCATGGGTCGCGCGGGCGCTTCATAGCCGTTCAGCAGACGCACCAGCCGGCCCGCGGCGAGTTCGTCCTTCACCGCCACTTCGGGCGCGAGGATCACGCCGCCGCCATTGAGGGCCGCGGCCAGCAGCGCTTTCACGTCGTTGGCCTGAAAGCGACCTGAGATCGGCGCCACGTGTTCGCCCTGGGCATCGGCGAAACGCCATGCGGTGTCAACCGGCAGGCTCGTATAGACGAAGCTCAGGCACTCGTGCTGCGCCAGCGCTTGCGGCGTCTGCGGCTCGCCGCGCTCGGCCAGGTAGCCGGGCGACGCGCAGGCGACCAGCCGGTACGGCATCAACTGCCGCGCGATCAACGACGAATCCGACAGCGAGCCGAGACGGATCGCGGCTTCATAACCTTCGTCGATCAGATCGACGAAGCGGTCCGTCAGCGCCAGCTCGACCCGTACCTCGGGATTGGCCTTCAGGTAACGCGTGATCATCGGTGCGAGACAGCAGGCGCCGAAGGTCACCGGCGCCGTGATGCGCAAACGCCCGCGCGGCGAGGCAGACAGATCCTGCGCGACCGATTCGGCCGCGTCGGCATCCGCCAGCAGCGCCTTGCAGCGTTCGTAGAAAATCTGGCCGATCTCCGTGAGGCTCTGGCGGCGTGTGGTCCGGTTGAGCAAACGCGCGCCGACGCGTTCCTCCAGCGTGCTGACATGCTTGCCGGCCATCTGCGCGGAGATGCCGAAGGCGAGCGCGGCTGCAGCGAACGAGCCGCTGTCGGCCGTTTTCACGAACACGGCCATGCTGGTCAAACGATCCATGATTCACCACTACTGGTTTCGACAGCCATCAAACTACGCCCGTTTATCCGATTGAAGTTTTGAATCATAGTGCTTCTCACCGATGGACGGGCGCTCAGCCGAGCGATCCGCGGATAAACATGGAGTGTGAAACATGAAGATAGGCATTCTCGGCGCCGGTTTTCTCGGCCGCGCGATGGCGATCGTCGCGAAGAACCATGGTCACGAAGTGATGATCAGCAATTCCCGTGATCGGCGGACCTTGATCAGTACGGCCGCGGTGCTTGGCTGTGCGCTCGGCACGGCCGAAGAGGCGGCGAAGTTCGGCGATGTGGCGGTGGTGACCGTGCCCTTCAGCAACATTGGCGCGCTGCCGGTTGCGGCACTCGATGGCAAGATTGTGATCGACACGTGCAACTACTATCCCGACCGCGACGGCCACATCGAGGCGCTCGACAGTCGCTCGACAACCACTAGCCAGATGCTGGCCGCCGCGTTGCCCGGCGCGAAGGTGGTCAAAGCCTTCAACGCGATTCTGGCGAGGGACCTGGAAACGGACGGCAAGCCTGCGGATGCGCCGAACCGCCGGGCTTTGCCGTTCGCGAGCGATGACGAGCGGGCCAAACATGTCGTGCGTGAACTTGTCGATCAGTTCGGCTTCGATCCAGTCGATGCCGGCGCGCTCACCGACAGTTGGCGCTTCGAGCGTGCGAAGCCGGTCTATTGCATTCCTCTGGATCGCGCGGGCATCGTCGAAGGATTGGCGGCGGCGCAGCGGGACGTCGAGTTGGCGCATGGATCGTGGCGGCATTGAGTGGAGCGCGGCGATGTGTTCCCAAAATTAAATCGATATGCGACTATGCCCTCCATGGAATCCCGTAACGTACTGTTCAATGCTCACCACCATCACGGCCGCATGCTGTTGCGCCGTGGTTCGTTACGTCCATAGCAGGGAATCGGGACTTTACTGATCCCGTTTCATGCACCAACGACCAAGGCGCCCCCAGGGCGCCTTTTTTTATTTCTACGCACAAGAGACCAGATATGACCATGATCCGTGGAACCCGTTTTATCGTCGGAACTGAAGCCGCACAGATTCGTGCACTCGAAAACCGCTTCCGGAGCTACCTTCATTGAAGCCGGGGCAGAGGAGGCGATCGTTCCTGCGCTGTGGGGACAAGACACCTTCATCCAGAAAGCCGGTGGCAGTGAGGTCATCGGGCAGATGTGGGCTTTCCCGGACAAGAAAGGCAGACCTTGCTGTCTGATCCCGGAAGCGACAGCGCTTTTTCAGGAGCGCTGCAAGGAATTACTGGGACTGCAGACGGAGCGCATGCTGTTCTATGTCGCGCGGTGCTATCGGTATGAGCGGCCTCAGGCCGGCCGTTACCGCGAATTCTCGCAACTCGGTTTCGAATATCTTTGCCCGGATCCTCAACGGGCCAACCTGCGCAGCCAGGAGATCGTGACGGGCTTTCTGGATTCGATCGGACTGAGTTACGAGATCGACAGTTCGGCGCGACGCGGTCTTAGCTATTACCTGAACGGCATGGGCTTCGAGATGCGCTGCACCGAACTTGGCGCGCAACAACAGATCGTCGGTGGTGGGGCGTATCGCGAAGGCGCGGGGTTCGGCATCGGCGCAGAGCGGTTGCTGTTGGCGATGGTGGCTCAAGGTGTCGTGTAGAAGACACTTTGGATTCAACTCATCGCATCGAGCAATCCATACCACGCAACCCCAGCGCTGATATAAAAGCGCTGAAGCGCGTGCAGCGGGATCCGCCGGATCGATGTCGGCGGCAACGGCAGTCCACGCGCCGCGCCTGCCAGATGCGCGGCGAGGTGCTTGCCGAGCGTCGTGGCCATCGCGATCCCGCGGCCGTTGTAGCCTAACGCGATCGTCAATCCGGGTGCGGGCAGATGAACATGCGGCAGGAAATCCCGTGTGATGGCGATGCGTCCGGCCCAGCGATACTCGTACTCGACGTCCAACAGTTGCGGGTACAACAATCTGGCGGCGCGTTCGAGGTGCGCCCAGTCCGCCGCACCGCGTGGTTCGCGAAAAGGTCCGCGGCCGCCAATCAACAGGCGGCCTTCGCTGTCGCGCCGGAAGTACAGCAGCAAGCGCCGCGAATCGGACGCCACTTCACGCCCGGGCAGTATGCTTTCGCTGATCTTCGCGGCGAGCGGCTTCGTCGCCACGATGAAGCTGTTCGCCGCGATCACCGACTGCGCGATCCCCGGCCACAGCGAATCGCTGTATCCATTGGTTGCAAGCAGGACCTGACGCGCATCGATGGTCGGTCCGTGAGCCGTGTGAATGCGCCATCCATCGGCGCATTGTTCGAGGCGCCTCGCGACCGTCGCGCCGTGAATCGCCACGCCACGCGCGAGGGCAGCGCGCGCAAGTCCCCGCGCGTAGCTGAGCGGTTGCACGCTGCCCGCGCGGCGGTCCACCCAGCCCCCGACAAACGCCTCCGTGCCGAGCCGCTGCGCAATCTGCGCGCGATCAAGTAACTCGACGCGCGCGCCACGCGATTCCCACTGGCGCGCCCGCGCATGCAGCGTATCGAGCAGTCTGGTCGAATGCGTGGGCTGAATCCAGCCGGCGCGTGTCGCATCGCATGCGATGCTGTGGCGCTCGATCAGATCGAACACCGTGTCGGCTGCGCCGCCCGTCATCCTGACGAGCGCGTCGCCATCCTCCGGGCCAAACCGGCGCAAGAGTTCGTCGGGGTCGTACTTGAGACCCGGGATCACCTGTCCGCCATTGCGTCCCGATGCGCCCCAGCCCGGCTCGTTCGCATCGATCACGCAGACGTCCACACCGAGTTCGCTCAAATGCAGCGCCGTGGATAAGCCCGTGTAACCCGCGCCCACAATCGCCACCTGAACACGCTTCGATACATCGAGCGGCGGCGTGCGCACCGTGGCCTCAGCGGTGGTAGCCCAGAGCGACGGCGGCAACGGCTGACCGGCTTCTACTGACTTCATTGCGCGATTCCGTTCGACGTGGGCATGAGCATGCGGCGCAGAAAATCGCGCGTGCGTGGATGAGTCGGCCGCTCGAGCAGATCGGCTGTCGCGCCTTCCTCGCAAATGGTGCCGTCGTACAGAAAGCACACACGATCAGCCACTTCGCGCGCGAAGCCCATCTCGTGCGTGACGACGATCATCGTCATGCCGTCGTTCGCGAGTTGCCGCATCACGCCGAGCACTTCGCCGACGAGTTCCGGATCGAGCGCGGAAGTCGGTTCGTCAAACAGAATCGCTTTCGGCTCCATCGCAAGTGCACGCGCGATGGCGACGCGCTGTTGCTGGCCGCCCGAGAGCTCGGCTGGATACGCGTCCATCCGATGCGCGAGGCCGACCTTGTCGAGCAGATGCCGCGCTTTCTCGCGCGCCGCCTCACCCGCTTCCTGTTTCACATAGAGCGGCCCTTCGCAGACGTTCTCCAGTGCCGTGCGATGTGGAAACAGATTGAAGCGCTGAAACACCATGCCGACCTGCGTGCGCAACTCATGGATGTGCTTCGACCTGGCGTCGACGCGCGCGCCTTCGACGGTGATCGTGCCGGCGTCGTAGGTTTCGAGACCGTTGATGCAACGCAGGAGCGTCGATTTGCCCGAGCCCGACGGCCCGATCAGACAGACAACCTGGCCGGCTTCGACGTTGAGGCTCACGCCCTTGAGCACTTCCTGATCGTGGAAGCGCTTGTGAATGGATTGAACTTCGATCATCGCTTTCCCTTCTGACCGAGACGGCGCTCGAGGCGCCGCAAGCCGTAGACGAGCGGCAGGCTGAGCGCGAGATAGAGCAGCGCGACGAGCGTGAATACCGTCATGTTCTGGAACGTCGACGACGCAATCAGCTGGCCGGCGCGCGTCATTTCCGCGACGGTGATGGTCGAGGCCAGCGACGAGTCCTTCAGCATCATCACGAGCGTGTTGCCATACGGCGGCAGCGCGATTCGAAACGCTTGCGGCAGAATCACGCGACGCATGATCAACGCGTTACGCATGCCGATGGATTGCGCGGCTTCGATCTGGCCGTGGTCGATTGCCTGAATGCCGGCGCGGAAGTTCTCCGCCTGATACGCCGAGTAGGCAACGCCCAGCCCGATGAAACCCGCCTGGAACGCGCTCAACTGCACGCCGAGATCGGGCAGCACGAAGTAGATGTAGAACAGCTGCACGATGATCGGCAGGCCGCGAATCACGTTGATGAACGTGGCCGCTGCGTGCGAGAGCAGCTTGTTCGACGACACGCGCATCAGCGCCAGCACGAGGCCGAGGAGCGTGCTGAGAACGAACGCGCAGAAGGTGATCTCGACGGTGACGACCGCGCCTTTCAGCAGGATCGGCAGGAAGTCGAGCGCATTCTGGATGAACATGACGTGATCTCCTCAGGCAGCGAGCCGCGTCATTCCACCTGCCACTTCTTGATGATCTGCGTGAGCGTGCCGTCTGCCTTGATCTTGCGGATGCCGGCGTTCAGCTTCTCCAGCGTTGCGTTATCGCCCTTGCGCACCACGAAGCACAGTTGGCCCTTCACGCTCGGCTGATAACCGTCGACGAGCCGCAACTGCGGGTTCGGGTTCTTCTGCAACTGATACGCGATGATCGGATGGTCGCCGAAGCCCGCCTTGATGCGGCCGAGCGCGACGTCGCGCATGATGTCGGCGACCGAATCGTACGTGCGCACTTCCTTGAAGATGCCTTTCTTGTTCAGCGCGTCGACGAAGGCGGTGCCCACTTGCGCGCCGACCACTTCGCCCTTGAGATCGTCCATCGACGTGTACTTGCCCTTGTCGTCGGCGCGCACGATCAGACCTTCGCCGTACGAATAGACCGTGTCGGAGAAGTCGACGACCTGCTCGCGGGCCGGCGTCTTCAGCATGGCGGCGGAGATCACGTCGATCTTCTTCGTGGTGAGCGACGGGATCAGCGCGGAGAAGGTGGTCTGTTCCACCTTCACGTCGAAACCGGCGGCCTTGCCGGTTGCGGTGATCGCATCGACCAGCAGACCCTGGATCGAGTTGCTTTTCACGTCGAGGAAGGTGAACGGCACGCCGGTGGCCGTCGCGCCGACCGTGTACTCCGGCTCGGCGGCCGCCATGGCCGGCGTTGCTGCGAGGACCAACAGCGCGACGGCTGCGCCGGCGATGCGCTTGACTAACTGGATCATGAGATTCTCCACGACGGTGACGGACTACGATTGAGGAATCGGTGACTGGTTTGACTTCATCATATTCGAGTCAAAAATATCGAATAACATTATTTGCGTATCGATATTCGATATGCTAACGTCAATACATCACGATCACCATTGGGTATTTCCATGAGCGGCAAAGGGGTGGAGCAGGCAAGCGAGAGCGAAGCGCTAGGCGAAGTGCCGGACGCGCTCTTCAATCAATCGCTGGAAAAAGGCATCGCGGTGCTGCGCGCATTCAGCGCGCAACGCCGAACCATGAGCCTGCCGGAAGTGGCCGAGGCGACTTCGATCACGAAGAGTTCGGCGCAACGGATGATCTACACGCTGGAGAAGCTCGGCTACGTGCGCAAACATCCGCGCACGAAGCGCTATCAGCTTACTCCGCGTGTTGTGCAGATTGGCTTTAACTACCTCGCGGCGGATACGCTCATCGACGTGGCCAACCCGTTCCTCTCCGAGCTCACGAACGTGACCGGCGAGACGACCAGCCTGACCGAGCCGGACGGCGCCGAGATGCTGTACGTCGCGCGTTTTGTCTGCATGAAGTTCGTGCCGATTCACATGCCGATAGGCAGCCGCATTCCGATGTACTGCACGGCATCAGGCCGTGCTTATCTGAGCGCGCTGCCGGACGATGAAGTGCGCACGCTGCTCGAGGCGAACGACCGTGTTGCGCATACGCAGTACACGGTGACGGACATCGGCGAGATCGAAGCGTTGCTCGGGGCGGCGCGCCGCAGGGGCTATACGTCGAACCGTGAGGAACTGTTCATCGGCGACATGACGATTGCGGCGCCCGTGCTGGATGGTGAAAGAAGACCCGTGGCGTCGGTGCACGTGGTCGCGCCGACCAGCCGCTGGACGCTAGCCGATGCCGAGCAGCGCCTCGCACCCGCGGTGATCGATTGCGCGCGTGGCATCAGCAATTCGATCAGGACGCTGGGTTGACCTATCCGTGCAGTTCGCCAACAAGGCGGGAAAGGCGTGCAATACGATGGCGGTACATCGGCGCCTGCGGGGAATTTTTCAGATGTTCGACGCGATCGCGCCAGTAGGTTGGCGGAAAAGGCTTTTGCGGCGCGCATGCCACTACGCGTTCAAGATGAACGAGTTCGCTTTCGAAAAGATGGTGGTGCATTGTTCGATTTCCCCGTGGATGGCCAGTCTGGTCCGTTCGCGACGCCGCTAACTATCTGACGCCGCTCAGGGCTTCTAAAGCAGATTCTCGTCCGCGCGGTGGACTGCGCGGTAATGCAATGCAACGCAACGCAAAAAGACCGCTTACCTGGCTATCCGGAAAAACCTGTGGGGGTGGCCGGGTGCGTGAGTGCCGCAGCGTGCTTCACGCAGGATCGGTCGATGTGCCGCGATTGACGCGGACAAATTAAAAGGGCGGGCCGCCGTTGCTGGTCCCCGCAAAGGGAGGCAACGACGGCCGAACCTCGGAGCGGCCCGCCTGATGCATGGCCAGGCGGATTCCACCATGTCGGTTTTACGCATTGCAACGATCTTCTCTACGGAAGTATTCGGTTGCCGCGTGCCGACACACAACAGTTACAGCTACAACAACAGCACAGCCCTCTCTCAAACTGCCGCCAGCGACTTGATATCGCTGGCGTTGATCGCGCGTCAAACATGGTTCGGATCACTAATCGCAGGATCGTGACGATTCACGGCGATCCCTCGATCAGCGGCGTCGGCGATCCACGAACGGGATATCGCCAGACGTCGGTGCGTCGAACACATTGCAGCGCGCGATCTTTTTTGGTCCCTCAGGCTCCCCGGCTTGTCTGGCAGGTTTATTGCACGTTCTGGGTACTACTGCAGCCTTGGTGGTCGTTTTTATCGGTCGGTGGCGGCTATCAACCGTATATAAGCAATCACTGTGCCATGCTGCGAAGCCGCATGGCAGCGGGAATGTCGAAACTTTTCAGTCGCGGCATTGGACAGTCTCGTCCAGACGTACGCCAGGAAGTGGACGATTTCGTCCAATCGGCAAATCGTGGCGCATTGAAGGACTAATTCGTCCGTATGACGGCGAACCTGGCGATGAAGCAGGAAGGTGTGGGGGAGAGGCTGATTGAGGCGAGAACATCCGGCGCGGCAATCGCGCGCCGCGCCGGATGGATAGACAGGCAGGGAAGGCAGTGCTGGTTACGACTGGAGGCTGGCTACGACTGGAGGCTGACCTTGCTATAGGTCAATCGGCTAGGGCGCACCTGCATACGCACCAGTGACACGAGGAAGCTGAACCCGGCCTGATTCGGATCGATCACCGGCACATAGGCGCCCAGTTCCTTGGTGAGCAACTGGGAGACGCGGCTCGCGACGTCCACGAAACCTGTACACCCGAGCAGAATGGACTGCGCGCCGTCCTTCTTGATCGCCTTCAGCGCCGCTTCGAAGGTGCGAATGACCACCACATCGACGTCGTCGAGTTGCGCGACGGGGCAATTGATCGCACGGATCGACGCGAACGAGTCCTGGATGCCATAGGTCTGCGGATGACCGCGCTGCATCGCGAGCGTGCTTTGCAGGATCGTGACGATCGAGAAGCGCTGGCTGAGCGCGAGCGCCGTGAAGGCCGTAGCGGGAAAGCCGCCGATGATCGGAATATCGATCACCTCGCGCGCGGCTTCAACGCCGCACATGTCGAAGTCGGTCAGCCAGATGCCGTCGAATCCGTCGTTTGCGATTGCTTGCGCAAGCTCGACCACCGGCATGCCGTTCTGCAGCCAGTTCGTGCGGTTCTCGATATCGGGGTGCCCCTGCGTGATGTTGCGGATCTCGACCTGGACGTCCGGCGGCACGACCGGTGCGATCGCCTTCAGGATGCGCTCGTTGTATTGCGACGTGGCGACGGGCACGAGCACACAGATGCGCAGAGTGGGATTCAAAGGCGTGTTCAAGATAGGTTTCCCCTGGTCGTGGGGGGAAGCGATTCCAGCGGCACATACGGCCCGAGATAGCCGAGCGAGTTCAGCAACTGCATGAAGCTGTCGAGAATCAGACCAGGTTTGCGCAGTTCGGCTTCGGCACGCCAGGCAATCAGCGTGACGGGGCGCTTGCCGATCGCCGGATTCAGCGAACCGTCATCCTGTACAAGGTCGCCATTGCTATAGATCGACTGGCCTTCGCCGCCGACGAAATAGGCGACGCTATCCGGCGACAGCACGATCGGCTGCGGAGACGCGCTGTCCCACGCGAGCAGCGACTCGTTCTGGTACATCACGGTGTAGGTATGTTGACCGGCCTGAATCCGAATCTTGCCGACGTCGAAGCCGCCACTTGTATCGACTTCGGCCGAGACCAGTTCGCCCGGCTCCGAGATAGCGCGCGCGGCGAGCCCGCAACGCTCATTGAGATAGCCGATCATCTGCTGGGCGCTGCCGATCTGCCCGGCCTGCACCGCGCGCCCGAGGTCCAGCGCGCGTTTCAATGTGCCACGAATGGGTGTCGCGCGGCCGATATCGGCCGGCGTCATGACCCACATCGCGAGGCCGCCGAACTGGCCGAACTCGGGATCGGCGACGACCGGACGCATCATCTGCTCGACGATCGCCGACACGTCGCGTTGTTGAGTCGGACCACCGTGGTTGCTGTCGCGCGGCGTCACGTCGAGCTCGACGCTCAGGCCGCCCTGGCTCACGAGGAACGCCGGGCGCGGATCGATTTCGGCGGCCGCGAAAGTGAGCATCGGCAGCGAGGGAACGGCGCGGCCGGCTCCGTCAGCGTCGATGACCGCGAGGCCGAGCTTTGCCGCCACGAGCGCCGCCACCGTGAAGCCCAGCGCGCCGCTTTCCGGCGGCATCACATAGGCGAGCCTGGTGGACTGCGATGCGAGCCGGGCCTGGACATTCTGCACAGCCGTCACCGGCCCGAGCGGGTAGATGGCTGAATTGATCGCTTCGGGCGCACCGAGATAGGCGACCATGACCGCCGCGCCTTCGGTGGCTTCTTCGACGGACACAACCTTGATCGTGTCCGTCGAGTAGTAATCGCCGGGGACAAAATGCGCAGCCAGATGCCGCGCGGATTCGATTGTGCCGCCGCCACCGCTGCCAAAGAACGCGGCCCCTAGCAGCAGCGGTTCCAGGTCTTCCTTGCGTAACTCATAGGCCATTTGTTATTCCTTTCGTATAGACGTCGATAGAAACTTCGCGCTGGAGTTCGGCGAGCAAACTCATGGCGCTGGTGACACGCGTGGTCGAATCAGTCGTCAGCGAACGCAAACCGCGCTCGAGAATGTCGATTGCTTCGGCGATGCGTCCGGTGGCGCGCAACAAATCCGCGAGATAACGCGCGGCGTCCACGCGCGCCGGCACCGAACCAAACGCAAGCGCGGTGGACAACGCGGTACGCAGACCCAGTTCCGCCGCGTTCACCTCGCCGAGTGCCCACTGCGCGCGTGCCCGGGTAACCAGCAATTCGCCCAGGTAGACGCGTTCCTGACGCGCGAGGGTCTCGTCGATCGCGGCGGCGAGCATCGTCTCGCACGTTTTCGCGCGGCCGGCGCGCAGCAGCAGCTCGCCGTGCTGCCATGCCATGAAGGAATAGAACAGCGCACCGCCGTTGCAAACGACGTGGTTATCGTAGCCGTCGAGCATGACAGTTTCCGCTTCGTCGGAATGGCCGAGCGCACTGAGGTGGCAGGCGCGAAGGACCTGTCCGACGCCCCGGTAGAACGCGAAGCCGTTCGCGATCGAAACCGACTCGAGTTCGCTCGCGAGGTGCCCCAGCCGGTCCATGTCTTCGAACAGGCAGGCGAGCCAGGAGGCGCCCTGCAGGTTGACGGCATGAGCGAACGCGTGCGCGCCTGGCTCCGAGGCGCGCAGGATCAACATTTCCATGGCGCGGCGCGCTTGCACGAAGGCGCCGATCTGGTAGGCCGCGAGTCCTTCGAAAGTCAACGCGAGACTGGCGAGATCGATCCCTTGCGAGCCGGTGCGGGTGTCGTCGCGCGCCACGCCAAGCAGGTTGCCGCGCGCGAGACAGGCGAGGGCTTCTTCGCTGTCGCCGAGCCAGAAGAGGGTGTTCGTCATCGCGACGTGAGCTTCGTCGAGTGACACCCGATCACCGCCGTTCTGCGCGCGCTCCAGCATGTTCTGCGCGGTTGCACGAGCCTGCTTGAGTTGAAGCGTCGTCAGCTGCGTGGTCCAGACGCCGAACTGGATCGCTGCGATTTCGGCGGGGGTACAGACGCCTTCGCCGACGGCCAGCGCGGCGGCGTAACAGGCGGTGGCCTCCGCGTACAGCCAGCCGTGCACGCTGCGCAGGCTCATGCCGAGCAAGCGGTAGGCGTCGAACTGAAGACGGCGCGCGGCCTCCTGTTCGTGCGGCGTTTGCAGCAGGTCGAGGCAGCGCCGCAACGGCGGAATGGCTTCGGCGAACTTCGATTCCTCGATCAGCGCGCTCGCATGTTCGAGACACTTGCGCGCTTCACGGTGATGTTCCTCGCGCGACTTCAGACGCCGCTCGATTGTCTTGCGGCCAACGCCCAACAGGGTGGCTGCCGCACTCTTGTTGCGCCCGGTCCGCTCGAGCGCGCGGTCGATCAAAAGGTCTTCGGCGGCGGCGAGTTTGTCGCGTCCTTCGAGTTGCAGAAGCATGTCGGCGAGGCTGGCGCGCGACACCGGTCCGCCGGTTTCGTTGGCGAGAAACGGCTCGAGCGAGTCGACGTCGATGCTCGTGTTTTCGGCGAGCACGCTCAACTGACTGATCAGATTGCGCAACTGCCGGATGTGGCCCGGCCATGCGTGCTGGGCAAGCCGGCGAACGGCGGCCGGTGAAAACTCCAGACGGCGCGTGTGCTGCGACGCGAAGTGGGTGACAAGCGCGGGGATATCCTCGACGCGCTGTTCGAGTCCGGGCACGGCAAGCACGAAGACCGCGAGCCGGTAGAAGAGGTCCTCGCGGAAGAGCCCTTCGCGTGCGAGTTCGCGCAGGTCGCGGTGAGTCGAGGCAACCACGCGTCCTGCGAAGTGCAGACTGGTGGACGAACCAATCGGACGGAAAGTTCGCGTTTCAAGTACGCGCAGCAGTTTGGGTTGCAGCGCGAGCGGCAGTTCGCCGATTTCATCGAGCAGCAGCGTGCCCTTGCCGACCTGCTGGAAAAGTCCCTGGCGGTTTTCGCCCGCGCCGGTGAAGGCGCCTTTGACGTGGCCGAACAATTCGGCTTCGACGAGATTCTCTGGAATCGCGCCGCAGTTGACGTCGACGAAAGGTTGATCCTGGCGCAGGCTGTGCGCGTGCACACGACGAGCGACCAGTTCTTTGCCCGAACCAGTTGGTCCAAAAATGAGCAAAGGATGATCGGTGGGGGCAACGCGATCGATCATGCGGACCAGTTGACGAAACGCTGGCGCGCCGCCCACAAAGGCGCCGGAATCAGCCTTGTCGTGAGCGAACGGAACGTCAGGGGTGTAACTCATTACAAAATACGCTCCACTTGATCCGCGTTGCGCAACGCGGAAATTACCGTCGAAAAGACGGGGCGGACGGCGATGCAAATCGGTCTGGTGTCTGGCCAGTTCGTCCGATTGCGTGGTCGAAACCGTCCACCGCAATAAAGAGACAGAGTATGACGGCTTGTTGCCGATGTTGTCTTTTCGAAAATAACCCTCGCAACAACGCGATTGCGGATTGCATGGCAGTGTGCTGCGAGCGTGGGCGAGTCGATGACTTCTCTGCGGCGCCGGTGACCGTAGAAATGAAAGTATCAGCGGGGAATGTAAATATCAGCGGGGAATGAAACGTGTCCCGGGTGCCGTGCCGGGCTCATCGAATGAAAGGTGGGTGTCAAGATGGGTGACTGCGTTTACAGCCAGCGCCAGATGCCCGCGGCCCATCCGGTGAGCGGCATGTGAGCCCAGGTCGCGACGAGCCACACAACGAAACCGCCCAACAACGCATGCAAGCCGAACCCACCGAGCCGCGCACGGCCGGCCGCGATCGCCGCGAACGGCAGGTAGCTCGTCTTCGACTCCCATTCAGGCCAGAGCTCGGGCTGGAGCTGCTCTTTCTTCCGGTCCTGCAAGGCGGCGCCGACGAGCGCGAGAACGACGATAGCCGCTGCAACGATGTTGCTCTTGGCCACCGGGAACACAGCGATGTGACACAGCCCCCACAGTACGAACGACCACAACATCGGATGGCGCGTCACTGCGTACACGCCGAGCGCCGCTTGCGGGAACGCAGTGGGCCGGCCGCCGGTGGGCAGCGCCGGGTTGCGGATCAGGGAGCCCATCAGGAGGATGGATGCGATCAGCATCACTACCGTCGCAATCGCCCAGACCCCGTCTCCTGCCGGCCAGAGTGGTGCCGTCAAAGGCGCCTTCAGGTAGGCGGCGATCAACCAGCCGAGCGTCGCGAAGGCAACCAGCGAATAGACGCCCAGAAACCCCTTTTCGCCAATCGCGCTGACCAGCGGCCTGCGCAGCGGATGGGACAAGACAAAGTGACTACCCACAAAGGCGACTGCCGCCGCTGCAACTGCGCTGGTGCTTCCCATTGGCCCGGCTCCTCACGTTATATCGCTGGCTGACCGTATTGCGCGTGTTCCATTTCCAGTACCGAAGATTACTCCTTCGCGCTCTCCCTTCTTGTGACTGTGTGTGGCAACATCGCGGAAATCTCTAAATCACGTCAGGCCTCGCGCAGGCCCACACACTTCAGGAGAGTTCATGTTCGACCACGTCAAATTCGGAGTCAGCGACTATGCAGCGAGCAAAGCGTTCTTCGTCAAGGCACTCGAACCGATCGGCGTAGCGGTTGTCGGGGAGGGGCCGCCGACGTACGGCGTCGAGCTTAGCCCGCCAGGTAAGGCTTCACTGTGCCTGTACCAGACCGACGAGAAGCCGGCGCATCTTCACCTGGCGTTCACGGCAGACAATCGCCAGCAAGTCGAAGCTTTCTATCGCGCGGCTCTGGAGACGGGTGCCAAAGACAATGGTGCGCCGGGTCTGCGCCCGCACTACCACGCGAACTACTATGCAGCTTTCGTGATCGGTCCGGATGGGCACAACATCGAAGTGGTCTGCCACCAACCCGAGGCCTAAGCCTTCCATCGAGCGGACTCGCGAAGCCCGGCGCGCGTCCGCTTCGGGCCTCGCTGCGAACAGTCAGCTTGATGACGATGGCCGTTCAGATCGACTTGACCTCGCCGCCGTCCATCCTCAACGTCGAGCCCGTCATCCAGTGCGCCGCGGGCGACACGATGAACGCCATCAGCTCGGCAATTTCTTCGGGTGTGCCGTAGCGCGCGATGCCCGCTTCGACAGGAAAGCGCGCCGTCGCTTCTTCGACCGTCATGTTGTGGAGCGGCGCCCAATGTTCCAGATAGGATTGCCGCCGGCCGGTCATCACCGGGCCGGGCAGCACGCTGTTGACCTGCACGCCGTCTGCAATCCCACGGTCCGAAAAGGCTTTTGCCAGCGCCACAATCGCTGCGTTGATCGTGCCCACGGCGGCGTAGGGTGCTTTGGGAAACAGCGCCGAGTTACCTGACATCAGCACCACCGATCCCGAGGTTTTCTTCAACGACGGCCATGCCGCAATCGTCAATCGCCGCGCGCCGTGCAGCTTCAGCGCGAAGCCGCGGTCCCATTGATCGTCGCTCATCTCGAAGACATCGGTCTGCGGCACCGCGCCCGCGATGTTGAGTAAAGCGTCGATCTGGCCGAATGCCGACAGCGTCTGATCGACCACCTTCTGTGCGGCTTCTGGATCTGACAGGTCGAGGTCGATTGGAAGCGCTTTTGCACCGGCCTTTCTGACTTCGTCAGCGGTCTGAGTGAGGTTCTCACGATTGCGGGCAACCACCACGACCGACGCAAAGTCGCGCGCCAACCTGATGGCGGTTGAACGGCCGATACCCTGGCTCGCGCCTGTAACGATTGCTACCTTGTTCGACATTTCCTTTCTCCTTCATTGCTGAACTGGACTGGACTCGATGAGTTGCTAAACCAGCGACTCAATGGACAACCCCCACGCTGCGCTCGCCTGTTAGCGAATCAGAAATCCGGAAATAGCCGCGGCGATCTCCGCCGCATGCGTTTCCAGCGCGAAATGGCCGGTGTCGAAAAAGCGCACCTCGGCATTCGGGATGTCACGCTTGAACGCCTCGGCGCCGGGTGGCAGAAAAAACGGATCGTTCGCCCCCCACACGGCGAGCAAAGGGGGCTGGTGACTGCGGAAATACTGCTGAAATGCGGGATACAACGCGACATTGTTCCGGTAGTCGCCAAACAGATCGAGCTGGATCTCGTCCGCGCCCGGGCGGCTCAGATAGAAGTCGTCGAGTGAGTAGCCGTCTGGGGAGACTGACGCCGTGTCTTGCACGCCATGCGTGTACTGCCACACGGTCGTCTCGTGCGTCAACATGGCACGAAGCGCCTCGCGATTGGCCTGCGACGGATCCTGCCAGTAAGCCCGAATCGGATTCCAGCCCTCGCTCAGGCCTTCTTCGTATGCGTTGCCATTCTGCGAGATGATCGCGGCGATCCGCTCGGGGTGCCGGAGTGCAAGCCGAAAACCCGTCGGCGCGCCGTAGTCGAACACGTACATGGCAAAGCGGTCGAAACCGATCTGCTCGGTGAAGCGTTCGATCACGGCGGCGATGTTGTCGAACGTGTACGCGAAGGCATCGCGGCTTGGCATGTCCGACTGGCCGAAACCAGGCAGGTCGGGCGCGACGATATGGAAGTGCTCGGCCAGTAACGGGATCAGATCTCGAAACATGTGGCTCGAACTTGGGAAACCATGGAGAAGTAGCAGCTTCGGCGCGGTCGGACGACCCGCTTCGCGGTAGAACACCTTGACGTTGTTGACATCAGCGAAACGATAGGAAATGGCGGACATGGGTTGACTCCCGGTTGGGTAGAGGTACGTTCGAAATGGCAGGCGAGAACAGCGCCTGTCGGCATGACAGGTTTGAGTCATCCCTAACGAGCCGAGACGGTCTCAACCGCTTCGACGATCACGTCGGTGACGACATCAGGGGCGGTGACGATAGGCGTGTGATCGACCTGGTGTGAATGCACGCGCGCGTTCATGCGCTGTGCCATGAAATGTTGTGTGTCGGGACTGATCATGCGGTCCTGCTCCGCGGTCAGGAACCAGCTCGGCCGATCCGTCCAGAGTGTGCGCCCGACCGGCTCGCCAATGCACGACACCGAAATGGGACGTTGAACTGCACCGAGCACCGTCAACTCCTGCGCCGTGGCGTTCTGCGCGAACGCCGCTGCGAATGCCTCTTCGGGTAGCCAGATCAGGCCATGCTGATCCGGTGACAGTCTGGGTGCCAGCGGGTGCGCTTCGCCGCGGTAGAACACATCGCCCACCGTTTCGCCTTCGGCAGGCGCAAGCGCGGCGACATAAACCAGCGCCTTGACGGTGTCGGCGCGCGTCGATCCGATTACTGCACCGGCGTACGCATGCCCGGCAAGAACGACAGGACCGTCAATGCGTTCCAGCGTTCTGTTGAGGGCGGCCACGTCGTCATGCAACGAGGTCAGCGGCAACGGCGCCGCAACAGCGTTGATGCCGCGTGCCTTCAGGCGTTCGACGACCTTGCTCCAGCTTGAGCCATCTGCCCACGCGCCGTGCACAAGCACCGCGCTCACATTGCCAATAGACATTTCTCGCTCCTTTGAGGGAATGGGGTGCTGCTTGTGATGCACGGACATCGTGTCGATGTCGAGCGTTATGTAACCTCTAAAATGTGCATTTACAGGTTACAAACGATGCGTGTAACTTGTCAAGTGCATTTTTAGCGGTTACGATGCATCCATCGTCACTTCATATTCGTCACGAGAAATGGACTACCTTCAGATGCCCGCGATCCTGGTGGCCGATGCGCCTGGTCTGGATTTCCTGAACTCGATCGCGACGCCGGTGGATGAGGCTGTCGACTGGATCAGCGACGGAGAAGATCTGCTGGCCTGGCTGGAGCAGACCGGGTTCGTGCCGCGCGCGGCGCTCGAGGAAATACGGATCCGCTCGACGCCGGCCGAACTCAACGACGTTGCGGCACGTGCGCGTGAATTGCGCGAGTGGTTCAGGGGATTCGTGCGAAAGAGGAAAGGGCGGCCGCTCGTCGCCAAAGATTTACGCGAGCTCGAACCCTTGAATCAATTGCTCGAGCGCGACCAGCAACATGGCGAAATCGTTTCGAACACGTCGGGCGGCGTAGCGAGCTTTGAACTCCGGGCGAAGCGGCGCTGGCAGTCGGCGGAGTCGCTACTGATGCCGATCGCCGAGGCGTTGGCAAAGCTGGTGTGTGAAGAGGACTTCACGTACGTGAAAGCGTGCGAAGGCCCCAAATGCACGTTGCTGTTCGCGGATCACACGCGTGGCCACGCGCGCCGGTGGTGCAGCATGGCAATCTGCGGCAACCGCGCGAAGGTCGCGGCTCACCGCAAGCGGCTCAAGGAGCAGGAGAACGGCCAGGTTGCGGCAGAATAATCAGCTCGACCCGATTAAGACTAAATTATTCCATTCGCATACTCTGATGGGAAGGCCGCGCAAGTTTGCACTGTTCATGCAAAGACCCCGGTACTATATGCTTCAGCGGGAATCGGCCCGGGAGCCAGCGTGAGAGAAGCCGGCGTATAAGCCGGTGCGAAACGCGCCGCATATTCCACGTATAAACATGAACAATTTTATTCGCCCCCCTGTTTCCTATCCGGCATCCGTCGTTTTCGTGGACGACAGCGACAGCTACCTCGATGCATTGCGCCGATTCTTTCCGGATATTTCAACCAATCTGTTTTTCACGCGGCCTCAAACCGCACTCGCTTTCATCCGCAAACATGCCCGCGAGAATTCGCTGGTGTTTGCGCCGGCGTCGGCCGGTCTGAGCGAGGTCGGCCTCGAACGGTTCGTCGAAACCTCGGCCGAGCGCGACGTCCTGGCCCGCAATGCCCGATTTTCTGAGGTGGCCGCGGTGGTGGTCGATTACGACATGCCCGGATTGAGCGGCGTCGAATTCCTTTCGTCCATATCCAATCTGCGGTGTGCGAAGGTGCTCCTGACCGGCGTTGCCGATGAGACCGTCGCGGTAAAAGCCTTCAATGCCGGCATCGTCGATCTGTATCTGAGAAAGACGGATGCGGATTCGGCTAACCGACTGGTTCATTTTCTGAAAGATGCCAGAAACCGGCATTGTTCGGAGGCAGGCTGGTTGGGTCTGGGTGAAAACGGCATGACCTATTGCGATCCACGAACGAGGAATGTCATCGACGCGGTGGTCGCCGCCGAAAACATCGTCGAGTATTACTGGCGTCCCGAGCAGAATGCCATCCTGATGTTCGACCGGGCGGGCAACCCGAGCGTTTTCCTTGCCTGGGCTGAGAACGACTGGATCGCCCAGGCGGAAATTGTGGCGGATGAGAGCGGGCCGGCGGATCTGTTGAGGCGGATGGCGGTGCGCGAGTCGATGCCCGTTTTCTGGCCGCACCTGGCCTTTCGTCCCGGTACGAACTTCAAAACGGTCACGCCGCAATCCATCCCGGGTTGGGACGACGCGTTCTATTGCTGGACCAGAATAGACTCGGCCGACGTGGGTCTGAACACGCTGACATTCTCCCAATGGCGCAGTGACCGGAATCAACAGGTCCACACGTGAGAGATCGGCCCCTTGGCGTACTCTGCTATAAACATGCCGGAATAGACCAACGTTTTCCGCCCCATTGAGCCACATGTACGCCATTCCGACCGCCTTTGTCTCTGCGCTGTTCGTGGTGTTCGGACTCTATGTACTCATCACACAAGGCGTGACGCGCCTGTCCGCGCCATTCCTGTTGATGTGCGCGGCGACATTTGCATGGCAGGGCACATGGACCTTGCTGTTCCAGACGGAAGATCCCCACATTGCGAGCGTGCTGGTCCGGGTCGGCTATCTCTTCATTCTCTTTCTGCCCACCACGTTCTATCACTTCGTCACGGAGGTGGCGGCGCGGCGGCGCGAGCGGCCGGTATTGCTCGCGTCTTACGGTATGTGCGTTGTACTCGCCGTGCTGCTGCCTGGCGACGAAGTGGTCGCCGGCTACCGGCACTTTTTCTTTGGCTACTATCCCAGCGCCGGAACGCTGCATCCTTTGCATGTTCTGCAGACCGTGTTGCTCGCCTGCCGCAGCGGTCAGCTTCTGCTCGCCGCCCGCAAGCAGGCCGGCACTGAAGCACGCAGGCGTCTCGATCTGTGCTTTGCGAGCCTCTGCCTATACTCGTTCGCGGCAGTCGACTATGCGGTCAACTACGGTTATCCGTTCTATCCGCCGGGTGTGCTATTCATTGCCCTTAGTCTGGGCCTTCTCGCGATCACGATCGTTCGCTATCACCTGATTCACCCCTATGCGATCGCAGCGACAATCGCGCACGAAATCGCGACGCCGCTCGCGACGATCGCCATGCACGCCGACGAAATCGCCAGCGTATGGGCGCACGTGTTCAAAGGCTACAAGCTGGCGGTCACGCATGGGCTGTACGACGATCAGGAGGGGCATTCCGGGCAGTCCGAGCGCATCAGCCACCTCGCCACCGCGATCAGAAGGGAGGTGTCGGGCACCAGCGCGATGGTCGAGATGGCGCTCGCGTCGTTCACCCTGGATCGTCTGGACCGCACTCGCTTCAGTCCTCATTCCATGCAGCAATGTGTGACGTCGGCGCTGGAGCGCTATCCGTTCCGTAGCGACGAACGCGTACGCGTCACCGTGGCGCCGATCGACCCGGCGTTATGCTTTTCGGGTTCGGACACGCTGGCGGTTTTTGTGCTGTTCAATCTGCTGAAAAACGCGTTGCACGCGATTCACGTGAGCGGCGAGGGCGAGATTGCAATCAGCGCGGTTCAGGAAAACGGCTTCTGCGTACTGCGATTCCGTGATACGGGACCGGGCATCGCGCCCGACGTGCTGCCGCATATCTTCGACGCCTTCTTCTCGACCAAGCGGCATGGAAGCGGCGCGGGGATGGGGCTCGCCTTCTGCCGCCGCGCGGCGGAATTGCTGGGCGGCACGATCGAATGCATGTCGACGCGCGGTTCGCACACCACCTTCACCGTGCGCTTGCCGGTACCGGGTTCGCCGGCCGACCGTGCACTGAGTAAAGCGCCGGCGCGCTCCTTGCGCCGGCGTCCGCAGTGAAGGTTAAGAATGGAAGTTAGCGGTAAAACTCAAACATAAAACTCAGCGGAAATACTGAACGGCGAAAGTCAGCCGCTGAGATCAGGCGGCTAGTGCCGTCATCGGCAGCTCATATTCTTTGACCCGCTCGACGATGCCTTCCGGAAACCGCCTGATCTTCCGGTCCCGCCCGGCGTACAGGATCTGCTGGTAACCCTGCGAAACCTGGCGCCCATCCACGCAGAAGCGAAACAGCAGGTAGGCCGAGCATTGCTTGACCTGCACCGTGTTCAGATAGCAATCCACGTGCTGGAAGGGGAAGGTTTCGTGGACGTACTCCTGGTGCGCGCGTTTGGTCACGAACATGCCGTCCGATCCCAGCAGGTCATTGTGGATGCACTCATGAAACCACCGCTCGCGGCAAACACCTTGCCACTCGAAGTAACGTGAAAAGTACGTATTCATGAACGCGTTCGAGTCCTTTAGATAAATATCGAACGTGTGGTGGAAGGTCTTGAGCGAGCCCGTGGCGATCGGGTCTTCCGAAAGAAGGGCGGATCCTCGGTTGAGGGCGGTAGGGATATTGTCACGCATCAACATACGATTTTCCTTTCGCAGGAACGGCTGCTTGCGGCAACCACGCATGCCTCCCTGTACGGCAGGCACATCCCATTCTGTTGGGGATGTGGGTCGTATGGCTATTGGCTGACAAACATGTGACGAAGAAAACTGACGAATGCCCTTACCGTCGACGCGGATTACGCCGCGACGCTCGCTTGCAACCACCGCAGAAGCGGCTTCAACTTCTCGCGATATTCATTGCGTGGCGGATGCACCAGATAATATCCAGCCCCGGTCTCCACGACGCGCTTGAACGGCGTCACCAGTGAGCCGCTGGTGAGATTCTCTCCGACCAGGTTCAGATCCCCCAGCGCTACACCCAGGCCGCGTGCCGCGGCGCTGAATGCGAGGTCCAGCGTGTCGAACACCTGCTCCCGATAGGTATGCGCGGCAAGGTTGCCTTCCTGCTGCAGCCACAGAATCCAGCCGCGCCGGCCGAAGCTGGAATGCAGCAACGTGTGGTGTTTCAGATCTTCGGGTTCCACGAGCGGCGGTGTGCCGCTGGCGATCTGCGGTGAGCAGACCGGCGTCAATCTCTCGCGCATCAGGCAGGTCGCTTCCAATCCTTCCCAATTGCCAGTTCCGAACAGGATCGCCGCGTCGAGCGTGCCTTCGCCGAAATTGGTCGGCAGGAACCATGCGGTGTCGATATTCAACTGGGTGCCGGGCACTTCAGCGTAGAAGTCGGTCAGGCGCGGCAACAGCCAGCGCGCCGCCAGCGTGGGCGTGACAGCAGGGTAATGGTCTGGCCGCCGGAGTTGGTGATGTGCATCGAGCGGCGCGCGGTTGCCAGCAACTCTTCGACGATCGGCACCAGCCGTTGACACTCCGCGGTCTGCACAACCATGCGGGTGTGCCTGACGAACAGCGCGCAACCGAAATACTCCTCGATCTGTTGAATATGCCGGCTCACCGCGCTCTGGCTGAGAAACAGCTGCTGCGATGCCGCCGTGAAGTTGCCGCAACGGGCGACCACCAGCAGGGTTTGCAGCACGTTGAAGGGAGGATAGCGTTCGATCTTCATTTATGCACAACTCGCATGGTAACCATGAGATTTTACCGTTTGTGGCCGGAAAATTGGCGTTCTTAAATTCCTTCAACGAGTCCGGATTGCTATACCCGAAGCGGCCTCGCTGTGAGTACCGCAGCGCCAGCGCTGAGCAATGAGTTCGCCTTACCTGGCGGGTAGAGACACCGGATCGACAGCGTGTCGAACAATGCGTTTAAGGGAGTTTTCGTTTGGTCCGATCTACCGTTGCGTCGCCCCTGCAACAGGGTATGCCCGCCTCGCAAAGCCATGCACACCGTGCAAGTGCGTCTGGGGAGTTGGGCAACGTTTCTCAAATGGAATATGTCGAGCGCCAGCCGATTCAGACCGCGCCGCGCTGGCCGGAAGGACACCGTTCCTGCGTCGCGCTCGCGTTCGATCTCGACGGCCCGACCGGCGATGCGATGCTCAACGGTTCGATCTGGACCAACCCTTCATATTTCACCTTGGGCAGTTATGGCCCGTGGCGCGCGCTTGGCCGTCTGCTCGATATGCTCAACGAGCGACGCGTGCCGGCAACGTTTTTCGTGCCGGCCTGGGTGGTCGAAAACTGGCCGGATCAATGCGCGGCGATTATCGCGGGTGGCCATGAGATCGCTTACCACGGCTACCGGCACGAGGCTTTCTGGACTCTGGATCGCGACGGTCAACGCGCCGTGATGGAACGCTCCGCGGAAGTCTTCGCCAAGTATCTCGGCATGCAGCCGGTTGGTTTTCGCACGCCATCGGGCGACTGGGGGCCGGACACGATTCGCGTGCTGATGGAAGCCGGCGTGCGCTATTCGAGTTCGATGCGGGGCGACGATCGCCCTTATCTGCTGCACGCCGAGGGCATCGCCGAGCCCATGGTTGAAATTCCGGGCCGCTGGGAGCTCGACGATTATGCGTCGCTGGCCTATCACCGCAACCCGGATTTTCCGGCAAGCCTCGATCGCATTGCAAGCTATGACACGACGCTCGACAACTGGCGCCGTGAATTCGACGGCTCGCATCGCGACGGACTTTGCCTGACCACGCTGTTTCATCCGAAGGTGTCCGGCAAACCCGGCCGGATTGCGCTGCTGGAAAGACTAATCGATCACATGCACGCACAAGGCGACGTATGGTTCGCCACGTGCCGTGACGTCGCGCAATGGTGGCTCGATAACAATGCCTCGGAGCACGCGCAGGAGTTCAGCGCATGAATGCACTTCACTGGCCGCACAACGCGCGCTGCGCGGTGGTTGTCACGGTCGACTTCAACGACGAACACGGCATCCTGACTCAGGAGCCGCGTATCGCCGGCCGCGAGAAATCGCTTTCGGTCTGGCGCTATGGCGCGAAACGAGGCGTGGATCGCGTGCTCGACGCGTTTGATGAGTTCGATGTCCGCTCGAGCTGGTTCCTGCCCGGACGCGTTGCCCAAACCCACACGGACTTGCTGCGCCGTATCGACGCGCAGCAACACGAAATCGGCACGAGTGGATACCACTGCGAGAACTTCGACACACTAACGTTCGATGAGCAACGACAAGCGTTCCTTGCCGGCCAGCAAGCGCTCGTCGACACACTCGGTCGGCGCGTGCAGGGTTTTCGTTCTTTCTACGGCAATTGGGCGCCGGGCTTCGCGGACTTTCTTCGTAGCGAAGGGGTCACGTGGTCGTCTTCATGGCGCGGCGACGATCTGCCGTATTTTCATCTACCGGATGCGAACGCGAAAGCAGGGACGGTGGTGGCCGGCGACACGCCGCCGCTGGTCGAACTGCCGCTTCACTATGAACTCGAAGACGAACCGTACTTCGTCTATAACCTGTCGCCTGCAGTACCGGTTGGACAGCCACGGATTCCCTCGTATCGGGAAGTACTGGCGAACTGGAAGCAGGATTTCGCGGCGTTCCGTCGCTTCGGTTTGTGCTTTGTGCTGAGGCTGCATCCCGAGCTCATCGGTACGGCGGGACGTATCGACGTGTTGCGCGAGTTGCTGGCGGAGATGCGTTCGCATGACGACGTGTGGTTCGCGACGGGCGCGGAAGTGGCGGCATGGTGGCGGCAGAATGTCGACGGTAACGAACCCGGGCATCCGGTCGAGGTTTTTGCACGGCATCGCGAGGCTGCACGATGAGCGCGCGTGATCTGTCGCTGTCGGAGCAACTGGCGGCGTTCGTCGCCGGCGTACCCAACGACGCGCTGCCAGCGGCCGTCGTCCATAAGGCCAAGCGGCATATCCTCGACACGCTCGGCGCGTCGCTCGCCGGCGCCGCGGCCATGGAGTCGCGCAGCGCGCGGGCGGTCATGTCCGGCGACGGACCAGGCGTGGCGCAACTGTGGGGCACACGGCAGTCGCTCGGCCCGCGCAGCGCGGCCTTCGTCAACGGTGTCGCCGCCCATGCATTGGAACTCGACGACTCGGGCGGCTGCGATCATTCCGGCGCCGTCGTGCTGCCCGCCGCATTCGCGGCGCTTGCGTGCTCACCGCGGCCGGTGTCGGGGCGTGAATTTCTCGCGGCCGTGGTGCTCGGCTATGACGCCGGCCGGCGTGTGCTCGAAGCATGCGGCGGATATTCGCCGCACAACGCACGCGGCTGGCATTCGACGATGACCTGCGGCGTGTTCGGCGCGGCGGCGGCAAGCGCGCGCCTCCTCGGACTCGATGCCGCGCAAACCGGCGCGGCGTTCGGCCATGCGGGCAGTTTCAGCGGCGGCCTATGGGGTTTCATTCACGACGCGTCGCAAACGAAACGCATGCACACCGGCCGCGCGGCTGAAGGTGGACTGCTGGCGGCATTGCTGGCGAGGGAAAACGTCAGTGGCCCGACGCAGGTGTTCGCCGACGTATGGGGCGGCTTCTTCAACGCATTCGCTCCCGACACGCAGAAGCCCGAAGCCTTGCTGCATGAACTGGGCGACACGTGGAAGATCATGCGTTGCTCGATCAAGCCGCACGCGTCGTGCCGCAGTACGCATGCAGCAGTCGATGCCACGCTCGACCTGCTGCGTGACATCAAATGTGACCCGGACAGGGTGTCCAGCGTGCACGTCAGATTGAGCGCGTTCGTCGAGGGCATGTGCGGCGGCCGCGAATTGCGCAATCTGGCCTCGTCGCAAATGAGTTTGCCGTATGCGGTTGCTTCGGTGCTGGTCTATGGCCACGCGGGGATTGCCGCTTATCTCGAGGCTGCCCGAACCGATCCGCGCATGGCCGCAATGATGGAGCGCGTCACGCTCGAAGTCGATCTGACGATGTCCGATCTCGACGAGCCCATCGTCACGCTCACGATCGCCGATGCGATGCCGCGCTCGCGGCAGGTGCTCACGCCGCTCGGCGATCCGCGCAATCCATTGTCGGATTCAGACTTGCTGTCGAAGTACCACGCCCTGGCCACGATTGCTCTCGACGACGCATCGGCGAACGCGCTTGCCGATGCCGTACTCGATCTGGAGAATCTCGCCGACGCGCGGACGCTTCAAGCGTGGCTTGGCGGCGATGCCGAGGCCAAACCCGTGCTGCGATAGCACGACAGGCCGCGACGGAAGCTCAATCGTTTTGATGACAAGCGTTCAATTCTTTAAAGGTATGTCCTCCATGTCCAAGCTGAACCCGCTGCGCGTTGCGTCCCGTTTGATGACTGTCTGCCTGTCGACCTTTCTCTTCGGCGCTGCAGCCCATGCGCAAGCGTTGCCTGATTCGATCGCCAAGGTCAAAGTCATCAAGGTCGCGGTCAACTCGATCTACCCGCCGATGGAATACAAAGACCCGGAGAGCGGCGAATTGACCGGTTTCGATATCGACCTCGGCAATGCGATTGCCAAGCAACTCGGCGTCAAGCTGGACTGGCAGGAGTCAGCGTTTGAACAATTGCTGCCCTCGCTCGCTACCGGGCGTGTGGACATGGTGCTGAGCGGATTGAGCGATGTGCCGGGGCGCCGCGATACGGCGGACTTTCTCGACTATCTGAATTCAGGCGCGCAGTTCTACATCCTGACGGGCGCGCATGGCGGCGAGATCCGGCAGTCGGCGGATCTGTGCGGGAAGTCGGTCGGCACGAGCCGCAGCACGTCGTTCCCGGCGGACACCGCGGCATGGAGTACGAAGAACTGCGTCGGCAAGACGCCGATCACGGTAGTGGGTACGGAAGACACGTCATCCGCGCGTATGCAGTTGAAGCAGGGGCGAATCGTGGCGGGCGTGCAGGGCAGCGAAACCCTGCCGTACGCAATGAAGCTCGAACCGAACACCTACAAACCCATTGGCGAACCGTTCGCGGCCTCGCCCGAGGGTATCGCGTTTGCGAAATCCAACCCGAAGCTGCGCGATGCGGTGCGGGCCGCGCTCGACAAGCTGGTCGCCAACGGCACATACAGTGCGATCGTGGCGAAGTGGGGCCTGCAATCGAGCGCGGTTCAGCAGGTGACGATGAACGGCGCGAAGGACCATTGAAGCAGTTGGGTCACTCGACGTACTCGCTCAGCCACGTGGCGAATGCGGACACGAGTGGCGTATCGGACAACTCCTGCCGGGACACGAGGTAATACGCGTGTCTCGACGGCACGGTGATGTTGAACGGCCGAATTAGCGTGCCGTCCATCAGGTCGTCCCGCACCGAGAAACTGTCGCCAAGCGCCACACCCTGACCGTGAATCGCCGCTTCGATACCGATATGCGCATTGCCGATTTCCAGAATCCTGATGCCCTCGAGTTTGTCGGCCGACGCATGCGCGAGCCATCGCATCCACGATCCCGAGTGCTCGCAAAACAGCGCTTTGCCCGCGAGATCCTCGGTCTTGCGGATCGCGTTGGGACCGTTCATCAAGGCGGGACTGACCACCGGAAACAGAGAGGGATGCGTAATCAGCGTGACGTGGCGATCGCGCCAGCGGCCTTCTCCGTAGCGCACGCATACGTCGACATCGGGCGAATACACCTCGCGGTCGTCGTTGGACGGGATCACTTTCAGATTGATCGCCGGGTACTGGTCGAGAAACTCGCCGATGTGCCGGGCCATCCAGCGCGAGGTGAACAGCAGCGGCGTGGACACGACGAGATCGCCCGCCATCTCCGGTGAGTCTAGTTTGACCACGGCGTTGGCGATCATGTCGAACGCGTTTTTGACCGGCTGCAGCAGGGCCTCGCCTTCGCGCGTCAGTTTCACGCGTGCCTTTGATCTGACGAACAGCGTAACGCCGAGTGACTCTTCGAGAATGCGGATCTGATGGCTGACCGCGCTGGCGGTCACGTGCAACTCCTGCGCGGCGCCGGCCACGCTCGAGCGCCGCGCGGCGGCCTCGAACGCACGGAGCGGATTGAGCGGTGGCAGACGGTTTCGCATGAGGCGGGAAGAGATGCTGAGAAAAATTTCATTTGAACGGAATTTAATTCTCGCTACAAGAAGAAAAACTGGATACGTACAGTGGAGTCAACTTAACTGAGGGCTGGCAGCGATGAATATTTCTGAACCGATCGAGCGTTTGTGGGGTGGGCGTTTCAAGTCGGGGCCGTCGGCGGCGCTCAAGGCGCTGTCGCGTTCGGACCCGAGCTTCTTCCGGCTCGCGCCTTACGATCTGGCCGGTTCCCGCGCGCATGCTCAGGAACTACGCCGCGCGCAGATTCTGACCGAAGAAGAACTGCAGCAACTGCTGGCCGAAATGGACACGCTGCAAGCGCAGTACCTTGCCGGCGAGATCGGACCGTCGCAGGATGACGAGGACGTGCACACGTTCCTCGAACGCGAATTGACGCAGCGTTTGGGCGCCACCGGCGGCAAGCTGCGCGCGGGCCGCTCGCGCAACGACCAGGCGGCCAACGACCTGCGCCTTTTCTTGCGTGACAAGGCACGCACGCTGACGCACGCGGTGATCGATTTGCAGAACGCATTGATCGAACAGGCCGATGCGCACACCCGCAGCGTGACGGCGGGCTTTACCCATTTGCAGCCGGCGCAGCCGGTCGTGTTCGCGCATCATTTGCTGGCGCACGCGCAGTCCATTTACCGCGACGTCGATCGTCTGGTCGACTGGGACCGGCGCAGCGCGCGCTCGCCGCTGGGCGCGGCTGCGTTGGCGGGTTCGGCGATCTGCCTCAGCCCGGAGTTGTCAGCCGCCGAGCTCGGTTATGACGCGCCGTGCGAGAACTCGATCGACGCGGTCGCCTCACGCGATCACGTGGCGGAGTTCGTGTTCATTGCGAGCATGCTGTCGGTGAATCTGTCGCGACTGTCGGAGGAAGTGATCCTGTGGACGACGCGTCAGTTCGGCTGGGTCGTGCTGGACGACGGCTACGCCACTGGCAGCTCGATCATGCCGCAGAAGAAGAACTCGGATATCGCGGAACTCACGCGCGGCAAGGCAGGGCGATTGATCGGCAATCTTGCCGGCCTGCTGGCGACGCTGAAGTCGCTGCCGCTCGCGTACAACCGCGATCTGGCGGAAGACAAGATCGCCGCGTTCGACAGCATCGACACGTTGGAGTTGGTATTGCCCGCGATGGCTGGCATGATCCGCACGATGCAGGTGAACGTGGCCGAGATGCGCCGCCAGGCGCCGCTGGGCTTCACGCTGGCCACGGAGGTGGCCGACTGGCTCGCGCTGCGCGGTATTCCGTTCAGCGAGGCGCACGAGATCACGGGCGCGCTGGTGAGGGCGTGTGAAGAGCAGGGCATCGAGCTGGGTGAAGTATCCGTGGCGACGTTGGCCCAGGTGGATGCGCGGCTGGAAGCGTCGGTGCTGGAACACGTGACGCTCGAAGCGGCGGTGGCCGCGCGCAGCGGCTACGGCGGCACGGCGCCGGCTCGTGTGGAAGAGCAGATCACCCGGCTGCGTGCGGCGATCGACCGGCAGACTGCATGGGCGGCCGACTACAGGGGGCCATCATGGTAAGCGTTTCTAACGATAGGGCGGCACTGCCCGCGGAGGCTCAGGAGCAGATGACAGAGATGAGTGAGGACGTCACGGACATTTCGCATCTGGAGCATGTGCGGCGCCGCTACTGGGGTCGTTATGTGGCCTCGGCGGCGATCATCGCGTTGATCGGGTACGTGGTGCTGGCGTTCGCGCACGGCCAGATCGAATGGCGTTACGTCGCGCGCTTCCTGACGGCGCGGTCCATCCTGAACGGCCTCGTCAACACCATTGTGATGACGGTGCTGGCGATGGTGCTGGGCGTAGTGCTAGGTGTGATCACCGCGATCATGCGGCTGTCGCCCAATCCGGTGTTGCAAGCAGTCGCGCAAGGCTATGTGTGGCTGTTTCGCGGCACGCCGGTGATCCTGCAACTGCTGCTGTGGTTCAACCTCGCGCTGGTGTTTCCGTCGATGGGGATTCCGGGCCTGTTCGAATTTCGCACGGTGGATGTCATGACGCCGTTCCTCGCGGCGTTGCTGGGTCTCGGGATCAACCAGGGGGCGTACACGTCGGAAGTAGTGCGCGCGGGGCTGCTGTCGGTGGACACGGGTCAGTATGAAGCGGCCAAGTCGATCGGCATGCCGCGGCTGCAGGCGCTGCGCCGGGTGATTCTGCCGCAGGCGATGCGAGTGATCGTGCCGCCGATCGGCAACGAGCTGGTGGGAATGGTGAAGCTAACCTCGCTCGCGAGCGTGATCCAGTACGCGGAGATGCTGCACAACGCCGAGAACATCTACTACGCGAACGCACGGGTGATCGAGCTGCTGATGGTGGCCGGAGTCTGGTACCTGGTGGTGGTGACGGTGCTGTCGTTCGCGCAGTCGCGAGTGGAGCGGCATTACGCCCGCGGGGCGGGACGTGCATCGGGCCGGCAATGAAGGCGCCGGCGACGACAGGACAAGGAGCCGAAATGAATTCAATCGTTCGCGCGGTCGACGTGCGCAAGTCATATGGCGAGTTCAAGGCGCTGCAGGGCATCACACTGGATGTGGCCAAAGGCGAGGTGGTGTGCGTGATCGGGCCGTCGGGTTCGGGCAAGAGCACGTTCCTGCGGTGTATCAACCAGTTGGAGAAGATCAACGACGGCGCGCTGTGGGTGAACGGTGAACTGGTGGGCTACCGGCGAGTGGGCAACCGGCTGCACGAACTGTCGGAGCGGCAGGTGGCGCGCCAGCGTCTCGCGACCGGCATGGTGTTCCAGAAATTCCACCTGTTTCCGCACAAGACGGTGCTCGAGAACGTGATCGAAGGTCCGGTGCAGGTGCTCAAGCGGCGTCGCGCGGAGGCGGAAGAAGAGGCGCGTTCGTTGTTGAAGCGCGTAGGGCTCGCTCACAAGTGCGATGCGTTTCCGGTGGAACTGTCCGGCGGACAGCAGCAACGGGTGGCGATTGCACGTGCACTGGCGATGCATCCGCAACTGATGCTGTTCGACGAGCCGACCTCGGCGTTGGATCCCGAACTCGTGGGCGAGGTGCTGGCAGTGATGCGGGATCTCGCGCGAAGCGGCATGACGATGATCGTGGTGACGCATGAACTGGGCTTTGCACGCGAGGTAGCCAACCGGGTGGTCTTCATGGATCAGGGGCAGGTGGTGGAAACCGGCACCCCTGATCAGGTGCTCGGGCAGCCAAAACATAAACGCACGCAGGATTTCATCTCGGCGGTGCTTTCCTGATCACAAGCGCGGGTTCCGGCTGGGACCCGCATTTCAGATTCTTCTAACAAGCGAGTTTCTATGAACGCGTCCCTTCGTTTGCGTGAATGGTTCACCCTGGTGGTTGGCGTCGTGGCGCTGCATGCGCCGTTGCTTCACGCACAAACTGCACCGTCAATTGGCAAGAGCACGCTCGTCGCGGCGATCGTGCCGAACTACCCGCCGTTCGAATACAAGGACCCGGCCACCGACAAGTTGATGGGCTTCGACGTCGATCTCGGCGAAGCGCTCGCCGCAAAGCTCGGCGTCAAGCTCGAATGGCAGGAAACTAACTTCGACCAAATGATGAGCGCGCTGACGACGAAGCGCGTCGACGTGATCCTGTCAGGCATGACCGATCTGCCCGAGCGCCGCGGGGCGGTGAACTTCCTCGACTACATCACGACCGGTCCGCAGTTCTATACGGTGAAAGCGCGTGCGGGTGAGTTCGCGACGATGGATGCGTTGTGCGGGAAGACTGTCGGAACGAGCCGCCGTACATCGTTTGTGAACGATACGACGAAGTGGAGCGATGAGCATTGCGTGAAGGCAGGCAAGCCACCCATCAAGGTGGTCGGTACGGATGGCTCGTCGGACGCGCGCATGCAGTTGCGCCAGAACCGGATCGATGTGGCGGTGCAGGGCGGTGAAACTTTGCCGTACCAGAACTCGATTGAGCAGAACGCGTACGCGCCGATCGGCCAGCCATTCCTGTCGCAGTACACCGCGCTGGGCATGTCGAAGGACAACGCGGCGCTCAACACGGCCTTGACCAATGCGTTCAATCAACTGATTGCTGACGGCACCTATCAGAAGATCCTGGCGAAGTGGGGTTTGCAGCAACACGCTGTGCCGAAGGCGCTTGTTAACGCCGGGACGTGATACGGGCGGGCGAGAGCTTCGGCTAGGCCCTAGGCCGCGATCTCGCTCGACAGATAGTTTGCTCACGCCGCTGGCTTTCCGAGCCAGCGGCCCATGGTAGCGGGCTTGAGCGCTTCGAAGCCGCCGCTTAGCGTTTTCAGCCCCGCACCATCGCCTTGCCGACATGTTCGGCAAACGCTTTGACCTTCGCCGAATGCCGGCGCTCCAGCGGACTCACCAGATGGATCGGGATGGGGATCGTGTCCCAATCCGGCAACATCCGCTGCACTTCGCCACTGGCTAACTCGTCATCGAACAGCCACGTCGGCGAATAGCCGATCCCCATACCCGCGAGCACCGAGGCCCGCATGACCTCGCTGCTGTTGGTTTGCAGATTGCCTTCGACCCGCACGATGCGCGTGGTTCCCACCGGATCCGTCGCGCCAGGCCCTGCCGTAAAACGCCACGCGTTGCGCATCGCCAGTTCGGTGTAGACGATGCAGTTGTGCTCGACGAGATCCTCGGGAACGCGTGGCGCTTTCATTCCTTTGGGCAGTGAGCGCACATAGCTGCGATGCGCCATCAGCATCCGCTGTGCCGTTCCCACGCGACGCGCAATCAGGCTGCTGTCCGGCAGATCGCCGAGCCGCACCGCGACGTCGATTCCCTGTTCCACGAGATCGACAAAACCATCGCTCAGACGCAGGTCGATCTTCACGCCCCGATGCTCTGCAAGAAACGACTGAACCAGCGGCATGAGCTTAAGGCGCCCGAAGCCGACTGACGCCGCGATCCGCAGCCAGCCCGTCAGTTGCTGTTCGCCGCGCCGCAGCGCGCCTTCGGCCTCCGCGATCTCAGCGACCAGGCGCCGCGCCTGCTCGAAATAGTGTTCACCTTCTTCCGTTAGCGCGAGCGAACGCGTGGTTCGCGTCAGCAGCCGCGCGCCCAGCTCGCGTTCGAGTGCAGCGACCTGTTTGCTCACTGCGCTTTGCGTCGTGTCGGCCTCGTGCGCGACCGCGGAAAAACTGCCGGCCTCCACTACGCGCACGAACGTCTTCATAGCCTGCAGTTTGTCCATATTTGCTCAATATATTCCTGCATGGAATCAGTCATATGAGCATACACCACCTATATCCCCCATCTGGAATCAGTCAAAGTGCAGTCATCGCAAACGCGATTCGATGCAACCCAATCCAAGGAGTACGGACATGAACTCACCCGTCGTTCTTATCACTGGCGCGCTGACCGGTATCGGCCGCGCTACCGCTCTTGCTTTTGCTCGCGAAGGAAACCGCGTGGTCGTCAGCGGTCGTCGCGAAGAGGCAGGTCAGGCGCTTGCCGCCGAATTGCGCGCGCTCGGTGCTGAAGCTGAATTCCTGCGCGCCGATGTGCGCTTCGAAGCCGAAGTGCGCAGCGTAGTCGAGCAAACCGTGGCGCGTTTCGGGCGCCTCGACGTGGCGGTCAACAACGCCGGCACGGAAGGTCAACTGGCGCCGATCGTCGAACAGACGGCGACCAACTACGAAGACACGTTCTCGGTCAACGTGCTCGGCACGCTGCTGTCGCTCAAGCACGAAATGCGCGTGATGCTGGAGCAGGGCGCGGGTTCGATCATCAATCTCTCGTCGATCGCGGGCCAGGTGGGCATTGCGGGCGCGTCGGTCTACACGGCCAGCAAGCATGCGGTTGAAGGTCTCACGAAGAGCGCCGCGCTCGAAGGCGCTGCCGCAGGCGTGCGCGTCAACGCGGTGGCGCCGGGTCCTGTCGCGACCGAAATGCTCGACCGTTTTGTCGGCGGGAGCGAGGAGGGCAAGGCCGGTTTCCTCTCGACGATACCGGCACGACGCGCCGCAACTCCGGACGAGATCGCCCAGACCATCGTCTTCCTTGCGAGCGACAAGGCGCGCTACCTCACCGGACAGAACATTGCAGTCGACGGCGCCTATACCGCGCAATAACGCACGGTTTTCTTCACGCAACTTTATTCATTTTTTTCTCAGGAGCATCACCATGACTACCATCAACGTCCCGACGCGCGACGAAGTTTCCCCGGCTAACCAGGCTATCTTCGACAAGCTCAAGAGCAGTCTCGGCACAGTGCCCAACCTCTACGCGACGCTGGCCCATTCGGAGCACGCGCTCGGCAGCTACCTCGCGTTCCAGAACGCGAAGAGCAGTATCACCGGCAAGGCGCGTGAAATCGTGAACCTCGTCGTGAGTCAGGTCAACGGCTGTGAATACTGTCTGGCCGCCCACACCATGATCGGCAAGATGAACGGCTTCAGCGACGAACAGATTCTCGAAATCCGCAGTGGCAAGGCAAGTTTCGACGTGAAGTTCGACGCGCTCGCGCGCCTGGTGAAGAACATCACGGTCAACCGCGGGCACGCCGATCAGGCGCTTGTGGATGCGTTCTTCGCTGCGGGCTGGAGCAAGGCCAATCTGGTCGACACGATCGTCGTGATCGGTGACAAGACCGTCACTAACTACCTGCACTCGACGACGCATGTACCGGTGGACTTCCCTGCGGCGCCGCAACTTACTGCATGATGGTTGCAGCCGGGCAAGGCACGGTGTTCATGAGATGCCCGCATTGCCCGGCTGACTGGAGCGTTACCTGTATCTATCCAGTCAGCGGTCCCGGCAAGTCAGCCAGGTGCCTGGCTACAATGAAGAGCCTTGAAAGCACTCCCGATGAAACGCAAGTGATCAATTGAACACGGAGAAGACGATGATAGAACGACACATGGTGACGACAGCGTTTGACCTTCCGGGACACAGGATAGAGCGCTCATTCGGCGTCACTCGCGGGATCATCGTTCGGTCCCGGTCCATCGTTGGCGCACTTGGCGCATCGCTGCAGACAATTTTCGGAGGCAACATCACGCTTTACACGTCGCTGTGTGAGCGAGCGCGGCAGGATGCATACGAGCGCATGATTGCGCAGGCTGCAGACCTGGGCGCAAACGGCATCATCGGCGTGCGGTATGACGCAACCGAGATAGCGAGGGGTATCACAGAGGTGTTGTGTTACGGGACGGCGGTCCGCGCGACGTTGCTGGCTTGAAGAGCGCATGCCGAGCAGGGCTGAGAACATGACCACATGGTCATGTAATGCTTTGCGAGTGAAATGAGTTTGTATGGCTACACGAATCGTGGCACGATGGTTTTTTGACCGGGCGTGATTCTGCGCGATCCGCGCCAGTAGTGGCGAACCGCACATGTGTCGAAGATACCTATGCATCGCAGGCGTTTTGTATTGGCTGCACTGAGTGCGGCAGGCGTGACGCTCCGTGCGCATGCAGCATCCGCAGACCCATTCGCTATCGTATACCCGCATTACCGCCCCGAAGATCGGGCACGTGCGGTCTTCCCCCTGGCGGTGCTCGACCTCGCAATGAAAGCGGCCGGCGCTGATTACGTGGCGCGGCAGGCTGACGTCCTGATGGAACGGGGGCGTGCGCTGGCAGAACTGGCGGGCGGGAGCAACGCCATCAATCTGCTCTGGACGAGCACGGACGCCGAGGCGGAACGCGGCTTGAACGTGGTACGGATTCCTATCAATCGCGGGCTGATCGGCCACCGGATTTTTGTCATACGAAAAGATCGTCAGGCTGATTTTGACAGGGTGGGGAGCCTGGCCGATCTGAAGGCATTGACGGGCGGTCAGGGGCTTGGCTGGATCGATACAAAGATTATGAGAGCAGCCGGTCTGAACATCGAGACGGTTCCCTATGAGACGGTGTTCGACATGGTCCAAGGTGGCCGGCTCGACTATTTTCCGCGCGGTGCGATTGAAGCTTTCGCGGAACTTGATGAGCCGCGGCACAGAGATCGGAATCTGGTCGTCGAGAAACGCCTGCTTCTGAAATACCGGTCGGACTTCATTTTCTACGTCTCCACGAAGCACGCAAGCCTGGCCCAAACCATTGACAAGGGGCTGGAGAAGGCCTATCTCGACGGATCGTTTATGCGGCTGTTCAACTCCCATCCCTACATTCAGGATGGGCTGGTCCGTTCCGATATCGCAAACCGCAAGGTCTTCGTCCTCGACAATCCGTTCCTTTCCGAAGAGGACCGCAGGATTCCGGACAAGTACTGGATGAGCTAACGTCGCGCGGATTTGGAGGCGTGCTTTGCTTCAAGAACCATCGTGTCGCCGGCCATCTTAAGAAAACTATCAACGATTGGATTTGTGTACTGAAGCTGCGGACATACGGTGAACCCCCGAAACATGACGTCCGGTGAAAACGGCCGAAACTGGATCTTCGCGGGATTGGCATCGAAAGTCGCAAGCGGATTCACAATGCCGATTCCCAACCCGCGCGACACCATCGCGCAAATCGTCGCGCCGTATGGCGTTTCGATAGTCGGCACCTGATTGACTTCCGCCTGACGCAACACGCGATCCAGCGCCGACCGCGTGTCGTCCGCATACGAAGCCAGAATCAACCTTTCGTTACGCAAATCGCGTGCGTGGACACGTTTGCGCGCGGTCAGCGGATGCCCCGCCGGTAGCGCACACACGCCGGGTAGTCGGTATAACTCGGCGCTCGTCACACCGAATGCTTCGGGTGTAGTCGTAGCAAAACCGATATCGCAATAGGCCGACGACGCCCAACGCTGGATCGTGCCTTCGCTGCGCATTTCCAGCGATATCGCGATGCGTGGATAGACGGCGAGAAAACGCTCGATCACCATCGGGATGAACGACAACGCAAGCACCGGCGCCGCGACGAGCCTTAGACGGCCACTGCCGAACTGGCGGATTTCACGCGCGGAATGCGCCAGTTTCTCGATACCCACAAAACTCCGGTCCACTTCGCGATAGAACGCGCTCCCCGCATCCGTGGCCTGAATCCGTCCGCCGTTGCGCGTGAACAGCGCCAAGCCCGTCGATGCTTCCAGTTCCGCAATCAACCGGCTGATGCTCGGCTGCGACGTGCCGAGCTCCTCGGCGGCGGCGGTCATCGAACCGCGCAACATGACCAGCCTGAACGCATCGATCTGCCGCTGATTCATCGTTTTGCCTCGTCTGCCTTCGTTAATCCGGCTCCCAGCTTGCCATATCAAATTTGAATGGCGGACGTTTTTGGTCGTATTTGACCGGATGATCGACGAAATCCTAGACTGGCTTGCATCTTCTTACCGGCCATAGACGATGCGCTCCGATGCCCTGCTGCTTCACGACGATTTTCGCGTGGCCCCGTACTGGTGGGACGCCGCGCCGCCCGAGACGGCCCGTGACGCGTTGCCGGTCGGCGTCGACGTGGTGATCGTCGGCAGTGGCTATTGCGGCTTGTCGGCGGCTGTGGAAGCGGCGCGCCTCGGCGCCAGCGTCGCCGTGCTCGACGCTGCGGAGATCGGGGCGGGCGGCAGCACGCGCAGCGGCGGCATGGTGTCGAGCGGACAGAAGCTCGCGCTAACCAATGCGATTCGTGGTGTATCGGCAGAGCGGCTGGGACGGCTGATGCGCGAGTCGATGGCGAGCTTCGACTACCTGAAGCGCCTTGTCGCCGAGGAGTCGCTCGACGCCGATCTGCAGATCACGGGGCGTTTCTTCGGCGCATTCACGCCGGGCCACTTCGATCGCTTGCGGCGCCAGGGCGATCTGTTGCGCGAGAAGACCGGCGTGACGGTACACGTCGTGCCGCGCGCGGAGCAGCACACGGTGATCGGCTCCGACTACTACTACGGCGGGATTCTCGTCGATGAATACGGCGGTCTGCATACGGGCAAATATCATCGCGCGCTGCGCGATCTCGCGCGGCGTTGCGGCGCGACTTTGCATTCGCATGCGGGTGTGGAACGAATCGAACGCAATGGTGCGGGTTTTCGGGTTCACGCAACGCGAGGCAAAATCGACACGAAGCATGTGCTGGTCGCGACCAACGGTTACACCGGACGGCTGTTGCCGTTCTTCGCGCGGCGCGTGCTGCCGGTCGCGAGTTACCAGATCGCGACGGAGCCGCTGCCGCCCGGGCTGATGGCCGTGCTGAATCCGGGGCGGCGCATGATCAGCGATTCGAAACGCAATCTGTTCTACACAAGACCATCGCCCGACGGCACGCGAATGCTGTTCGGTTCGCGTCCCGCCATCCGCGAGGTGAGCGAACGTGAAGCGGCGAGGATGCTGCACGCGAAGATGATCGAGTTGTGGCCCGCACTGCGCGACGTGCGCATCACGCACGCGTGGAAGGGCTACGTCGCGATGACGGGCGACAAGCTCGCGCATATCGGTGAACAGGACGGCATTCACTACGCGCTCGGCTGCAACGGCAACGGTGTCGCGCTGATGAGCTATCTGGGCTCGCGAGTTGCGAGATCCATGCTCGGACTCGATGCACAGGCGGGCGCGTTCGGTGAGGGCACGTTTCCCGTCAGCCCGGCCGGCATGGCAAGCCGCCTGAGCGTGCCGGTCGGCACGGCGCTCTATGCGTTCGACGATTTCTGGAGCGGCCGCGCGCGCGCCGCGCTTTCTTGACAGACTTCCCATCGCAGGTCCTTTCGACGGAGCAAACATCATGCGTTTTCGCCATCTTCTCAGCCTCTTTGCGGTTGTCGTGCCGCTATCGCTCGCGTTGCACGGCAACGCCCGTGCCGACGACATCGGCACGCTGACGCCCGGCAAGCTGGTCGCCGGCGTGGATGCGAACAACAAGCCGTATTCGTATATCGACAACGGCAAGATGACGGGTTTCGACGTCGAACTGCTGCGCGCCGTCGCGGCGAAGCTCGGCCTGAGTGCGGAGTTCCGCGCGCAGGATTTCAGCGGACTGCTGCCGAGCGTTGCGAACCAGCAGATCGATCTGGCCGCCGGGTCGATTTCGATCACGAAGGAACGCCTGAAGATGGTCGATTTCTCAGAGGGCTATCTAACGGGTCTTCTGAGCGTAGCAACCTTGCCCGACAGCACGATCACGAGCGATCCGTCATCGGTGAAGGGCAAACGGATCGGCGTCGTGCAGGGCACCATCGAGGACACGTATTCGGACAGCTACCTGCCAGGCGCGCAGATCGTGCGGTTTCCGAACCTGAACGCGGGATTCCTTGCGATGCGCTCGAAATACATCGACGGCTACTTCGTGGATAAAACGCTCGTAGAGGGCCTGCAGGGCAAGTATCCGCAAATGAACATCGCGGACAAGCTCGACATCTCCGCCGTCAATCTGCCCGCCGGTTTCCCGGTGCACAAGGGCAACACCAAGCTCGAGGCGGCGCTGAACAAGTGCATCGGCGAACTGGTCGCGGACGGAACCTGGCTGAAGCTGTACCTGCAGTTCCACCCGGGTTATTCGAAGCCCGCGAGCCTGCCGCCGTACGCGATGAAGACCGACAACTGATTGAGTTCGGCCGACTGCGGACCGGCGGCTGAACCCGCCGCCGACGCTCAACAGGGAGCGCACCATGAATGCTTTCTTGCAGAACTTTCTCGACTGGCCGTTGCTGATCTCGTCGATACCGTCGTTGCTGTGCACGGGCCTTGTCAACACGCTGGTGCTATCGGTGTTTTCGACCGTGCTGGGGATCGTCGCGGGCATGATGCTCGCGTTGATGACGGTGTCGCATACGCGCTGGTTGATGCTGCCCGCACAGGTGTTCATCGATGTCTTTCGCGGCCTGCCGGCCGCGCTCGTGATCCTGCTGGTCGGCCAGGGACTCGCGCCCGTGGGGCTCGCGATCTTCGGACCCAATCCGTATCCGCTTGCGATCGTCGCACTTGGGCTGATCTCGTCCGCGTATATCGCGGAGATTTTCCGCTCCGGAATTCAAAGCGTGGGGCGCGGACAACTGTCCGCGTGTCAGGCGCTCGGCATGACATACTGGAGCAGCATGCGCCACGTGATCGTGCCGCAAGGCGTGCGGCGCATCTTGCCGGCGCTTGCGAACCAGTTCATTTCGATCGTCAAGGATTCGAGTCTGGTCTATTTTCTCGGCCTGCTGACTTCGCAACGCGATCTGTTTACGATCGGCCAGAACACGTCGGTGAATACCGCGAACCTGTCGCCGCTGGTGGCCGCGGGTGCGGTGTATCTGCTTGTGACCGTGCCGCTCACGCACGCGATCAATCACATCGACCGCTGGACCAACCGTCATGCGAATCCGGCGCGCGGTCATTCGAGCACACGATTGTCACGCCGGCAGCGCAAGGCGCAGGCTTCGGCCAGTTCGACTGTGCCGGTCACGGCCGGCATCGCCGATCAACATAATTAGTCTTTACAGGCAGGACACCAGCCACAATGGGACCCAAAGTAGAAACGGTCGCTGACGACACCACCTTGCCCGCGCAAGTCGATGTCGTCGTCATCGGCGGCGGCATTATCGGCGTGAGCACGGCCCTTTATCTGAGCGAGAAAGGATTGCAGGTCGCGCTATGTGAGAAAGGCCATATTGCGGGCGAGCAATCGAGTCGCAACTGGGGGTGGGTGCGCGTCACGCATCGCGACATGCGCGAGTTCACGTTGAGCATCGAAAGCCTTAAGCTGTGGCGGAAAATGGATGCGACGCTCGGCATCGACACGGGCTTCAACCAATGCGGCATCCTCTACATGACCGACGAAGACGCCGTGATGGACAGTCATCACGTGTGGCTCGACAAGGCGCGCCACGTAGCAGGCGACACGTTCGACACGCGCGTGGTGGACGGGCGTGCCGTTGCCGAACTCTTGCCCGGAGCGACGAAAGCGTTCAAAGGCGGACTCTACACATCCGGAGACGGCCGTGCCGAACCGCAAAAGGCCGCACCCGCGATCGCGAATGCGTTGCGCAAACGCGGCGTCAAGATTCTGACGCCATGCGCCGCCCGTGGCATCGAAACAAGCGCAGGGCGCGTCAGTGCGGTCGTCACTGAGCATGGCACGATTCGTTGCAACAGCGTGGTCGTCGCGGGTGGCGCGTGGTCGCGGTTGTTCTGCGGCAACCTGGATGTCGATGTCCCGCAACTGCTGGTAAAAGCATCTGTGCTTCGCACCGAGCCGCTCGACGGCGGCCCGACCTGTAGCGCGAGCGACAAGAAATTCGCGTTTCGCAAGCGCGCCGACGGCGGCTATACGATCGCTTTTGGCTTCCGCACCTACAGCGATCTCACGCCCGATTCCTTTCGCCTGTTCTTCAAATATGTCGAAGCCTTGAAGAGCCAGCTGGGCTCGTTGCGCATCGGCATCGGCGCTCGCTTCTTCGATGAATTGCGCCGTCCGCGTCATTGGGCGCTCGACCGTCCCACAGCGTTCGAAGCGGTCCGCACGCTCGATCCCGAACCGATCACCCGCTACACCGACGCCGGCTTGCGCGAGTTCACCAAGGTCTTCCCGCATTTGGCGCACGCGCGAATCGCGCAGCGCTGGGCGGGCTACATGGACGTGACGCCGGACGCGATTCCAGTGATCTCCGGTGTCGATACCGTGCCGGGCCTCTTTATCGGCACGGGGTTTTCGGGGCATGGATTCGGCATCGGCCCGGCGGCCGGAAAGCTGATGGCGGATCTCGTGACGAACGACACGCCGCTTGTCGACCCGCATGCGTTCCGCCTCAACCGGTTCAGCGACGGAACAAAGATCGTGATCGACGCGGGCTTCTAAGGTGGTTTTTCTACGCTTTCTACGGAGCTATCCGTGCAAAGAGTAGCGATTATTTGCCGAGCCACTTCGCGCTCATTTGCGCATACTCACCATTCGCCTGGCTCAGATGCAGCCACTGGTCGACAAAGTGTTTGAATACGTCGTCGCCGTTCGGCAGCAGATAGCCCATCTCGGCATATTGCAGCGGCTTGTCGGGATTGACGGCACATAACTCGGGATGTGCCTTGCTCTGCACGATTGCCTCCGCAGCTTCGGTAACGAAGACATCCGCGTGGCCCTTGATGATCTCATCGAAGATCGTGAGGTTGTCCGAGTGCATGGTCAACTGGGCGTGACTCAGTTTGGTCCTGGCAAACTTTTCGTTGCTGCCGCCCGGATTCGCGATCACGCGGACGGATGGTTGGTCGATCGCTTCGATGGACTGATATTTGGCGACGTTTTCGCAGCGTGTAAGCGGCGTTTTGCCGTTGACCATATACGGCGTGCTGAAGTACGCCTGTTTCTGGCGCTCAAGCGAAACTGAAATGCCGCCGGCCGCGATGTCGCATTTACCTGCGACGAAATCCGGCAGCAGGTTCGCCCAGGTGGTCTTGACGAATTGTGGTTTCGCGTTGAGGGCCGTGGCAAGCGATCCCATCAGGTCTACATCAAGTCCTTCGAATTCACCCGGTGCGCGCTGGAAGCTGAACGGCTTGTAATCGCCCGGCGTGCACACCCGCAGAATGCCGCTCTGCGTGACACGCGCGAGCGTAGACGGCGGCGGCGTCTGTGCAAATGCAAAAGACTGCGCGAGTAGCAAGGTCAACGCGACAACGAATTTCATAGTCCAACTCCGTCAAGAATCAATTGAAAAGATCAGAAGGATTATCACAGCCAGAATTTCCAGAAAAAATATCCGGTCATCACAAAGCTGAAGATCAGAATCAACACACGCAGCAGGTTTGCGTCGATGCGCTGGGCAACACGCGCGCCCCACAGGCCGCCGATCAGCGAACCGGCCATCATCAGCGCGGCTGAAGCCCACGCGACCTGCCCGCCCACGGCGAGCGCTGCGATCGACGCACCCGCCGCCACCGCGCCGAGCAGGTTCTTGAAACCGTTCAGCAGTTGCGTCTCGCGCATACCCGACATGCTCAGGCCTGCCATGACGATGATCCCGCTGCCTGCATTGAAGTAGCCGACCATCAGGCTCGCGAAGAATTGGATCGTCGTATGAAGCCGCGTGGCTTTCCCGCCAGAGGCCGCCGCCACATCCGTGGACCGGCGCGCCGCTGCCACCACGCGCGGCGCCAGCAGGAACATCAGCGTAGCCAGCAACATCAGGAGGGGAATGGCACGCGTGAACGTTGCGGCCGGTGTCATGAGGAGGAGTGCGCCGCCCGTTACGCCACCGGCGAGACTCGCTGCCGCATAGCGCAGTAGCCGGCGGGAGTCGCCGGAGAGACGATGCCGATAACCATAGGCGGCTGTTATCAGGCCGGGCCACGCGGCAACGGCGCTGGTCGCATTCGCAACCGTCGGCGGTACGTTAAAGAACAGCAGTGCCGGCAGCGTGATGAAACTGCCGCCGCCCGCGATCGCGTTGATCACACCGCCGCACAGACTGGCGAGGAAGAGAAAGGGATATTCGTAGGGATGCACGTCGGACCTCGCAAGAAGGCCCTCAGTGTCAGGGTTATCCCGGGGCAGAATTTATTCTTATCGGAGCGCTTCCGCCGCATCAAAAAAAGGAAATCTTTTGGATCATCCGCATCGCGAGCGTTTTTTACTTTTGAAAAACGCCCAGTCGTCCAAGTCCTGGTGGCGGACAGTCGGGATGCTCTATCAACGACAATGTTCCGCATGTCTCGCCTGTGCGTGGCGCGACTTGCTTGCCATAACATGATGTCATGGGCACCACAACAATTGCGGCGTTGTCGCCATTAAATAGACTCACTATATTGGGCTCAATGCGCATTACATCTACGATCTCTTTCGCTTAACCCTTTCGAGGACAAAGTCGTGATCAAGAAGCCCATGTTGCGCCCGCTTGCGGCGGTTCTGATTCTTGGTGTCGCGGGTCTGGTGCCTGCGTGTCTCACGCCTGCTTTTGCTGCGGGGAAGATTACCTTTGTTTCTCAAGGCGGCACGTATCAGGAAGCGCAGACCAAGGCGATCCTCGATCCTGCGGCGAAACTGCTGAACATTACCGTCAACCAGGACAGCATCCCGGACGCGTGGCCGCAGATCAAGGCGCAGGCCGCAACCGGCAAGCCGATCTGGGACGTGGTCGATACGCCGACGTCCAACTGTCTGCGCGGCGGTCACGAAGGTCTGCTTGAGAAGCTGGATTTCTCGAAGATTCCGAACGGGGCCGCGATGCCCGAGAAATATCGCACGCCGTATTCAGTCGCCTATGAGTTCTATTCGACGGTCATCGGCTACAACAAGAAGTCGTTGAAGAAAGTGCCGCAGAGCTGGGCCGATTTCTGGAATGTGAAGGGATTCCCCGGCACGCGCGCGTTGCGCAACGATCCGCAGACGGTGCTCGAAGCCGCGCTTCTGGCAGACGGCGTGCCGCGCGACAAGCTTTATCCGCTCGACGTCGATCGTGCGTTTAAAAAGCTTCAACAGATCAAGCCGGACGTGACCGTCTGGTGGACTTCGGGCGGGCAGTCGGCACAATTGCTGCACGACGGCGAAGTCGACATGACGATGATCTGGAACGGCCGCGCGAGCGCCGTGCGTAAAGACAACCCCGATATCGACTTCACGTTCAACGACGGCATTCTGCAGAACACCCAGTTGTGCGTGCTGAAGAACGCACCGAACCTGGCCGACGCGATCAAATTCGTCAACGCCGCTGTCTCGCCCGAATTGCAGGCGAACCTGCCGCTTTACATCGACTACGGCCCGGGCAATCCGGCGGCCTTCAAGACCGGCAAGATCGACGCGAAACGCGCGAGCGAGCTGCCGAGCTCGCCGGACAACGCGGCGAAGCAGGCGCTCATGTCGGAGGAGTGGTGGGCCTCTGACGCCGGCATTCAGGCGAAGGCGCGCTGGCTCAAGTTTATGCAATAACGAAGGCGCAGGCCGGTCCAGACGCGCGAGCTCAGAGGCTCGCGCGCCCGTTTTTCCCACCCGTTCCGCACGTTTCAATTGCCCGCGTAATCATCGAATGTGATCGACTATCTGATTCTCGGCGGCGGTTCGGCGGGCTGTGTGCTCGCCGCGCGCTTGTCCGAAGACGCCGGCAAGACCGTCTGTCTCGTCGAGGCTGGCCGCAATATCTCCCAGACGGACATGCCTGCTGCCGTGCGCAGCCGGTACCCTGGCCGCGCCTATCTCGACACCGCGAACATCTGGCAGCGTCTGATGGCGCGCATGAGCGTGTCGGCAACGACACGATGCTACGAGCAGGCGCGCCTGCTCGGCGGCGGCTCGGCGATCAATGCGCTAATGGCGAATCGCGGCGCGCCCGCCGATTACGATGAATGGCACGCGCTCGGCGCCCACGGCTGGAACTGGAGCGCCTGCCTGCCGTACTTCCGCAAACTCGAATCCGATTGCGACTTCGACGGCGAGCTGCATGGCAAGAGCGGCCCGGTCCGCATCCAGCGCGCGAACTGGGCACGCATCTCGCCCTTCGTACGCGCGGTACTCAGCACGCTCGCCGCGCGCGGCCATGCGCGGCGCGACGATCAGAACGGCGCATGGGAGGACGGTACGTTCATTGGCTCGATTGCGGTGAGCGAGGCCGGCGAGCGAATCCCGACGTCGGTCTGTTATCTCGACGATGCTGTGCGTGCCCGTCCGAACCTCCAGATTCGCACCGGAATGCTCGTCGAGCGCGTGCTGTTCGACGGCTCGTGCGCAGTCGGTGCGCGCATCGTCGGCAGCGAGGGTGGCGAGGGCAGGGATGGCGCCAGCGAAGAATTGCGCGCCGCGCATGTAATCGTCTGCGCCGGCGCAATCCACAGCCCTGCGCTGCTGATGCGAAGTGGCATCGGACCGGCCGCTGAACTCGCCGCGCTCGATATCGAAGTGCGCGCGGACCGGGCCGGGGTCGGCGGCAATCTGATGGAGCATCCGTCGATCGCTGTTTCCGCGGTTTTGCCGCGGACCTCCCGCACGCCGTTTCCCGACGAGCATCACGAGCAGGCTATCGTGCGCTTTTCGTCAGGCATGAACGGCACTGTACCCGGCGACATGCACGGTGCGATCCTATCGCGTTCGGGCTGGCATTCGGTCGGCTACCGGCTCGGCACGATCTTCTTCTGGGTGAACAAATCGTACTCGCGCGGCCGGGTGACGCTCACTTCAGCGAGTCCGCTTAGCGAACCCGCTGTCGATTTCAACATGCTGTCCGATGCTCGCGATCTCGAACGGCTGAAGGACGCGCTGCGCTTCGGCGCTGAAACGCTGGCCGATCCGATGATGGCGAAGCATCGCGCAACGCTTCTGCCTTCGAGCTATTCGCCGCGTGTCGCGAGTGTGGCGGTGCCGGGTGCGTGGAATGCGTTGCAACGCGGCATGCTGAGCGCGCTGCTGGACATCGCGGGTCCGTTTCGCGCGTGGCTCGTGCGACGCGTGGTCACTCAAGGCGTGACGCTCAACGACCTGCTCGCCGATGATCGTGCCTTGACGGAGTTCGTCACGCGCTCGGTGGGCGGCACCTGGCATCCGTCGGGAACCTGCCGGATGGGCGTGGCCGACGATCCGCTCGCTGTCTGCGATGCGCGTGGCGCCGTGTATGGTGTGGACGGGCTTTACGTATGCGATGCGTCGCTGATGCCGTCGATACCGTGCGCCAACACGAATATCCCGACCATCATGATCGCGGAGCGCATCGCGGATATGCTGCGTGGCCGCGCCTAAGTGGCGTGCCGGGTCGAGAAAGGGAAGGCGGCCCGTCACCCCCCCCGACGCTCAGTCCCCATACCCCACGATGCCTTTCACCTCGAGAAACGCCTCGAGGCCCCACTCGGCGTATTCGCGTCCATTGCCTGACTGTTTATAGCCGCCGAAAGGCGAGCCGGCGTCCCACGACGGGTAGTTCAGGTACACGCTGCCCGCGCGCAACCTGAACGCTACGCGTCGCGCACGCTCGTGATCGGCGGATTGCACATAGGCTGCGAGGCCGAAGGGACTGTCATTCGCAATCGCGATCGCATCGTCTTCGTCGCGATACGGCATGATGGCGAGCACGGGTCCGAAGATCTCTTCGCGCGCGATCGTCATGGACGGACGCACGTTCGCGAACACAGTAGGTTGCACGTAATAGCCGCGTTCGAGGCCGTGCGGACGGCCGAGGCCACCGGCCACGACTTGCGCGCCCTCGTCGATGCCGGCCGCTATCAAGCGTTCCACGCGCTCGAATTGCACGCTGCTGACAACCGGCCCCATGGTCGTGCGTTCGTGGTCGGCGGGGCCGACGCGATGTGCCTCTGCCGCCCGCCGGGCAATCGCCACCGCCTCGTCATGGCGCGCCTCCGGCACCAGCATGCGCGTCGGTGCATTGCACGACTGGCCGCTGTTGTTGAAACACGAGTTGACGCCCGCCGTCACGGCGGCTTCAAAGTCGACGTCGTCCAGCAGAATGTTGGCCGACTTGCCACCCAGCTCCTGATGTACGCGCTTGACGGTCGGCGCCGCGAGCTTCGCGATCTCGATGCCCGCGCGCGTCGAGCCGGTGAACGACACCATGTCGACATCGGGATGCGCTGCAAGCGCCGCACCGACGGTCGGTCCATCGCCGTTCACGAGATTGAAGACTCCCGGCGGCACGCCCGCCGCGTCCAGAATCTCCGCGAACAGCAGCGCGTTAAGCGGCGTCACTTCGCTGGGCTTCAGCACCACCGTGCAGCCGGCCGCAATCGCGGGCGCAGCCTTGCAGACGATCTGATTGATCGGCCAGTTCCACGGCGTGATGAGCGCGACCACGCCCACCGGTTCGTGATTAACGAGCGTGGTGCCCTTTTTGCGTTGCCACGCGAACGTTTCGCACGTGCGGATCAATTCGTCGAGATGCCGCCGTCCGATTCCCGCCTGCCATGCGTGCGCCATCGCGCGAGGGGCGCCCAGTTCACGCGAGATCGTGTCGCCCATCTCGTCGTGACGCTCGAGAAAAACCTCGAGAATGCGGCGGATCAGCGCGAGACGCTCGGCGGGCGTGGTCTGCGAGAACGACGTGAACGCACGTTTTGCCGCAGCAACCGCGCGATCGATATCGGCGGGTGTGCCCATTGCCACTTCAGCGAACGCTTCTTCGGTGCAGGGATCGATGACGGGCAGGCGTGCCGTGCCCGACGGTTCGACCCACGCGCCGTCGATATAGAACTTCAGTGCATTGATCATGTGAGAGCTGTGTAGAAGGAGTTCAGGCGCGCGCCGCGCTGGAGCGCCGGCTCACCACGACGATCATCACGAGGCACAGCGTCAGCGCCGTAAGCATCGTGCTGATCGCGGCGATGGTCGGATCGATCTCGTCACGCAGCGTGACGAACATGCGGCGCGTCAGCGTCTGGTTCGAGCCGCCCGACACGAAGAGTGCGACCACTGTTTCGTCGAGCGCCTGAATGAACACGAACACGGCGCCCGAGATCACGCTCGCCTTGATCTGCGGCAGCGTCACCGTCATGAAGCTGCGAAAGCGATTCATGCCGAGGCTGCGGGCGACCATCTCCTGGGTGCGGTCGAAGGTGCGGAGATCGGCACCGACCGAGATCAGCACATACGGCAGCCCGAGCATCGTATCCGCGAGAATCAGTCCGCCGAGCGTATTCACGTAGCCGGCCTGCGAGTAGACGAAAAACACCCCCACCGCAACGATGATGATCGGCACCATCAACGGCAGCATCAGCAACGTGCGCAGATAGCGCATGATCCAATGCGTGCCGTTCTGAATCGCATAGGCGGCGCACACACCGAGCGGTGTGGCGAGAAGTGCGGCGCAGATCGAGGCGGTCAGCGTAGTGCGCGCGGCGTCGATCCATGCGGGATTGTCGAAGAACGAGTGATACCAGCGGAGCGAATAGGCGGGCGGCGGGAAGGTCATGAATCGCGTGTCGGAGAACGACAGCGGCACGACGATCAGCACCGGCACCATGAGGAACAGGAGGATCAGCACGACCGCCGCGCCGAGAACGATCCGTCCGAACGAGAGCTTTGTCATTTCGCGCCCAGGGTCTTTTCGAGTGGCACCACGCGGCTCGCGGCGTAGAAAATCGCGAACACGCAGATCAGCAGCACGACGCTCACCGCGCTCGCCGCGCCCCAACTGTTGTAGATCTCGACGTTGCGGCTCACCACCATCGACACCATGATCGACTTGCCGCCGCCCATCAACTCGGGCGTGATGTAGAAGCCGAGGCACAGCACGAACACGAGGGTGACGCCGGCGAACACGCCGCTCATCGAAAGTGGCAGGAACACGCGCATGAACACATGCAGCGGCGAGCCGCCGAGACTCGCGCCCGCCTGAGAGAGATTCGGCGGAATCTTCTGCATGGCCGAATAGAGCGGCAGCACCATGAACGGCAGCAGGATATGAACCATCGCGATGATCGTGCCGAACTGGTTATAGGCGAGCTGCACCGGCCGGTCGATCAGCCCCGAAGCGATCAAGGCTTTGTTGACGAGGCCCGTGCGCTGGAGCAACACCAGCCACGCGTAAGTGCGCACGAGCACGCTGGTCCAGAACGGCAGGATGACCATGCCGAGCACAAGCGCGCTCAGCTTCGGTGACACCGAGGCCGCGAAGTAGGCCACCGGATAGCCGAGCACCAGCGTGATGACGGTCACGATAATGCTCAGTTTGAACGTGAGCAGGAAGGTTTCGAGGTAGGCGCCCGAGAACATGCGCCGATAGTTCTCGAGCGTGAAACCGTCGTGATAGATGGACTGCCACGACAACCAGGCGAGCGGCACGACGAGCAGCACGACGATCACGAGGAGCGCCGGCGCCATCAGGAGAAGCATCGTGCGATCTTCGCGCCGCTGGTAGCGCGCGGCAGGATCGGACTCGGTGGCCTGCATCAATGAGTGTCCTTGGAGCATCCGTTTGGCGGTCGTCATCATGCACCTACGGCGTCGAGAAACTGATACCACGCGGCGACGAGCCTCACACCCGGCGCGCGCAGCGAATGAAAAGGCACGGGCCGCAGACCGGGCGCGCCGAGCAGCGAAAGCTCGGGCGTCTCGCCGAGAGCGAGCGCGGCGGCATGCTGTCCAAGCAAACTGGCCATCGCGACGCCTGCTCCGTTATACCCCAGACAGAAGGTGGTGGCATCGTCGCTGCGCCCGACATGGGGCAGCGAATTGAACGTCATGCCGACATAGCCCGACCAGCGATACGCCACGGGCACGTCGGCGAGATCGGGAAAGAGCGCGACCATCGCTCGTTGAAGCCCATCGAAGCCGGTCGTCTGGCCTTCCTTGCCGAACGCGTCGCGGCCGCCGAACAGCATGCGGCCGTCCACCTTTCGGAACCACTTCATCATGCGCCGCGTTTCCGTGTAACTGCGGCGTTCGACCATCAGGCGTGCGTCGAGATCGGCGGGCAAGCGTTCGGTGGCGATCATCGCGCTGCGGAACGGCACGAGTTCGCGCTGATACGGCGAGGTGGCCGGCGTGAGGTCCGAGTAGGCATTGGTCGCAACGATCACCTGCTTCGCACGCACCGTACCGCCTGGCGTGCGCAAGGTCACGTGCGTATCGCCGCGCGCGCGGTGCATCTGCAGTACCGGCGTCGATTCGTAAATCGGCACGCCGCGCAACGTCATGCCGTGCGCGAGTCCGCGCACATATTCGAGCGGCAGGATCGTGCCGGCATCGGCGCTTAGCACGCCACCGACAAAACCCTTCGACCCGGTCTCGCGCTCGACTTCGGCGCGCGATTGCGCGCTCATCGACGTATCGCCGAGCTTCGTGCGCACCCAGTCGGCTTCGGCGCAGATCGCCGCGAGCGCGCGCTCGGTGTGCGCGCAGCGCAGGCTGCCCGTATGCTCGAAGCGGGCCTGCGTGAGCCCGAATTCGTCGACCAGCGATTCGACGACCCGCACGCCTTCATGCGCGAGCCGGTGCATACGCTTCGCGGTATCGAGGCCATGCAACTGGTCGATCGTGGGAAACGATAGCCTGAATTTCGACGACACCACGCCGCCATTGCGCCCGCTCGCGCCCCAGCCAACCACGTTCGCTTCGAGTACGGCGCAACCGACGCCGCGTTTTTGCAGCGCATAGGCTGCGGCGAGGCCCGAGCAGCCCGCGCCGATCACCGCGACTTCGACGTCGAGATCGCGCGCGAGCGGCGCGCCGGTGCTGACCGCCGCGCCCGCATCGGGCGATGCGGCAGCGAGCGCTTGCCAGAGCGAGTCGGGCAGGGGCGAGGGGCGTGCCGTCGGCGCGAGCATCGGCTTAGGCGGCGAGACGCGCTTCGGCTTCGACGGCGTCCGCGAGCTCGGCGAGCGTCGGGAACGTGAACGTCGGCGTCGTGACAGCCTCAGGCACCGGCGTGGCGCCGAAGCCCTTCTTGCCCTGACGGCGCTCGATCCAGCAGGTCGCATAGCCGAGTTCCGTGGCGACGCCGATGTCGTGGTACTGGCTTTGCGCGGTGTGCAGGATCTCGCCGAACTTGTAGCCGAATGCCGCCTGACGGCCGCGGTTGTACGCGAAGAATTGCGGATCGGGCTTGGCGACGCCGGTTTCGTCGCAGCAGACCGTGTCGTCGAACGGGTCGCCAAGCGTGTGCGCGTAGGCCGACAGCGCGACGCGGTCCGCATTGGTCATGGCGACCAGGCGGAAGTGTTTGCGCAGACGCTTGAGCGCGGCGACCGAATCCGCGAACGCGGGCCATTCGAGCACGTCGCGCTGGAAGGCGGCGGCCGATTGCGCGTCGTCGGGCAGACCGAGTTCCTTCGCCAGCGACAGGTAGACGTTGGCCATTTCGTGGCTCGAGCGACCCGGATGAGTCGCACGGCCGCGCATGTACGGCTCGAAAATCTGGTCGTCGGTCAGATCCTTCGCGGCCGGCCCGCCGAGGCGCCGCACGGAGGCGAGCACGCCGCGCTCGAAGTCGATGAGTGTGCCGACGACGTCGAACGTCAGGACCTTGAAATCGGTGAGCTTCATGAAATCATCCTTTTGCAGTTTGCTGTGAAAACGGGAGAGGGAGTGCCCCAAGCGTGGGCAGATAAAAAATGAATGAGATCAGGCGGGCACGACGATCGTGTCCTGCGGATCGAGAACGACGCTCATGGGCGCGCCCGGTTCCGGGATGCGCCGGCGCGCGTCGTGGCCGCCGGGCTGCCTGAGGCTGATGGCGGTGCCGTCGGCGAGCGTGGCGAACACGCGCAGGCTTTCGCCCTGGTACAGCACCTCGGTGACGTGGCACGACAGACGATTCACGCCTTCGCGCCGATCGCCGCCGTCGATCACGAGTTTTTCGGTCTGCACCGCGAGCAGCAGCTTGTCGCCGCGCGGCAGCGGATGCGCGGTGCGCAGAACCGTATCGCCGAGGCGCACGGCATCGTCGCCGGCGCGTGTTACGGCGAGCAGCGTTGCCTCACCGATGAAGCTCGCCACGAACGCGTCGCACGGACGGTCGTAGAGCCGCTCAGGCGTATCGATCTGCACGAGCCGGCCGTTCTTCAGCACGGCCACGCGGTCGCTCATGGTGAGCGCCTCGCGCTGATCGTGCGTCACATAGACGATCGTCGCGCCGAGCTTGCGATGCAACCGCCGCAGCTCGATCTGCATGGTTTCGCGCAGTTGCTTGTCGAGCGCGGAGAGCGGCTCGTCCATCAGGATCAGTTGCGGTTCGAAGACCATCGCACGAGCGAGCGCCACCCGCTGGCGCTGGCCGCCGGATAGTTGACCGATGCCGCGGTTTTCGTAGCCCGAGAGTTCGACCATCGCGAGCGCATCGGCAACCTTCTTCGCCCACGTCGCTTTGGGCTGACGGCGCGCGCGCAGCGGAAACGCCACGTTCTCGCCGACGCTCATGTGCGGAAAGAGCGCGTAGTTCTGAAAGACGATACCGATGTCCCGTTTGTGCGGCGGCGCAAATGTAATGTCGCGCTCGCCGACCCAGACCGCACCCGAACTCGGCTGCACGAAGCCGCCGAGAATGCCGAGCAAGGTGGTCTTGCCCGACCCCGACGGACCGAGCAGCGAGACGAATTCGCCCGGGGCGATGTCGAGCGACACGTCGTCGAGAGCCACGACCGGGCCATAACGTTTCGCTGCCGATCGGATCGAAACACCTGTTTTCGCTCGTGCGTCCATTGCGTCCTGTCTCGCTGTAGAGGCCTGCGTTAGGGAAAATATAGGCCGCGTCATTATTGACGGCAATTCCCAAATTGTTGGATAAGGCATAACATCAGGTCATGCCTAACCTTCGCAAAAAACTGCCGAGCGCCAATGCGCTGTTCGTGTTCGAAGCTGCCGCGCGCTGCGGCAACTTCACGCGCGCGGCGCAGGAGTTATATGTGAGTCAGCCTGCGGTGAGCCGCATGCTGGCGCGCATGGAAGACCATCTCGGCGTGCGCCTTTTCGAGCGCGTGCGTGGTGGGATCGAGCTGACCGAGAACGGCAAGATCCTCTACCGGAAAATCTCGGAAGGCTTCAATGGCATAGAAGGCGCGATACGTGAGATCGAGGCGCGGGCGACGGGCGTCGAGTCCGTCACGCTCTCGGTGTCCACCGCGTTTACTACGCACTGGCTAATGCCGCGCATGAGCCGGCTGAACCAGGCGTTTCCGAATGTCGACTTACGGTTTCAGCTGATCTCAGGGCGAATCGGCGGGCCGCTCGTCGATGTCGATCTCGGCATGCGCTTTTTGCGCGAGGACGAGATTGGTGAGAACAGTGTGCTCGTCATGCCGGAGACGCTACTGCCGGTGTGCAACCGGCGTTATCACGAGACGGCCGCGACGCAAACGGGCCGCGAGCACGGCGACACCGTGATCGTGATGGACGACGGCGAGCGCGGCTGGCATGAGCGCTTCGCCACGTTCGCGGCACACGGGCGGCACGTAGCGAGCATGCTGAGCTTCAACGACTACGCGATCGTCGTGCAGGCGGCGCTGTTGGGGCAGGGTGTCGCGCTTGGCTGGCTCAATGTGGTGTCGCATTGGCTTCTCGAAGGCGCGCTGCTTCCGGCTGAAGAGGAACTGATCGTGACGAACCGGCGCTGCTGTCTGGTGTGGCCGGAGAATCGGCCGTTGCGACCGGTTGCAGCGGATGTGCGCGACTGGATCATCGAGGAGACGCGTGCCGATATGCGGGCCGTCGACCGCAATTATCCGAAGCTGGGACTGCGGCGTTTGCTCGCGGAGGCGGGGCTCGTGATCGGGCCGGGCCAGGATGAGGGGCGAAGGGTCAAGGCAGCTACTCCCTGATCGCGTTGTGGAAACTCCGCCACTCGTTGTTCCTGCCGGCCCTGATTTCCAGGCCCGCACTCCTCGACACAATCAGGCCAGATCGCGGCCCCCGGTTTCTTCGAGCATCGTCACGGCGCAGAGCGAAATGATGACGCACGCGATCATGTACCAGGCCGGCGCCATCGTATTGCCCGTCACCTTGATAAGCCACGCGACGACGAGTTGCGCCGTGCCGCCGAACACCGACACCGCCACGGCATACGCGCTTGCCAAATAGCCTGCGCGCACATGTTTCGGAAAGTTCTCCGGCATGAGCGCATACGCAGGCGCCGATCCCATCGTGTAGAAGAACATCAGAAGGACGATCAGGCCGGTGACGACCGGCAGCGTCGGAAACTGGTTCATCAGCCAGAACGCGGGATACAGCAGCGCGATTAGCACCACGCGTCCCAGCACGGTCAGCGGTTTTCTACGGCCCATGCGGTCCGACAGCGCGCCCCAGATCGGGCACATGAGCAGCGAGACACAGGCGGCGCCAATCGAGACCAGCATCGACAGCTTGGGCGGCATCTTCAGATACTGGATCGAGTAGGTCGGGATGTAGTACATCAGCACGTAGGTCGCGACCGTCATGCCCATAATCGCGAAGACCGTCAAAAACCATTTGCGCACGAGGGCCGGTTCGAAGCGCGAGTGCTCCGTTTTGACGGGCTCGTCGTCCACGATATGCCGGCGCAGGTACACGCCCACGGGCATGATCAGCGTGCCGGCCAGAAACGGAACGCGCCAGCCCCAATCGAGCAGTTGCGGACCGGTCAAATGGTAGGTGAGCAACGCAGCCATGCCCGAGCCGAGCAGCGCGGCCGCGCCCTGGCTCGCCAGTTGCCAGCTTGCGCGAAAGCCACGCCCTTTTGCCGAACCCGTTTCCAGCAGCGTCGCGGTGGCCGCGCCAAACTCGCCGCCCTGCGCAAAACCCTGCACGAGGCGCGCTATTACGATCAACGCGGGCGCGGCAATGCCGATGGTTTCGTAGGTCGGCGCGAGACCGATCGCTGCGGAGCCGACCGCCATCAGGAAGATCGTCAGCGTGAGCGCGGCCCGGCGCCCGCGCTTGTCCGCGTAGTGGCCGAGCACGAAGCCGCCGACCGGCCTCGCCACGAAACCGATTGCGAACGCCGACAACGCCAGCAGCGTCGACACAACGGGATCCTGCGACGGAAAGAACAGCTTTGCGATGGTCAGCGCAAAAAAGCTGTAGACCGTGAAATCGAAGAACTCGAGCAGATTGCCGATGACGGCCGCCACGACAATGCGGGTCTGCGAAACCGCAATCGTGCCGGACGACGTAAGAGGCTGGGTTGACATGGTTTAGGTCCTCACCGTAGGTGTATTTATGATGGTTCCGTCTGCGCGTTCTGAGGCGCGCTTAGACTTTCGACGCAAGAAACCGCTGGACCAGCCGCGTCCAGAATGCGGCGCCGACGGTCAGGTTGTCGTCGTTGAAGTCGTACTTCGCGTTGTGCAGCATGGGCGTGTCCTTGCCATTGCCCACGCGCAGGAAGCAGCCCGGCTTCTTTTGCAGGTAATAGGCGAAGTCCTCGCTGCCCGCGATCGGACCAAAGCCGTCGACCACACGTTCGTCGCCCACCAGTTCTCGGGCGACCTGTAACGCGAATTCAGTCTCCTGCGTGCTGTTGACGAGCACCGGGTAGCCCGGCACATAGTCGATATCGACGCTGGCGCCGTGCGCTTGCGCATGCGCGTTGGCGAGCGCACGGATGCGTGTTTCGAGCAGCTTGCGTACGTCGGGATCGAACGAGCGCACGCTCAGTTGAAGACGCGCCGTTTCGGGGATCACATTGGGCGCGTGTCCCGCATTGAACGCACCGATCGTGATCACGGCGGGCTGCATGGGATCAATGTTGCGCGACACGACGGTTTGCAGCGCGGTCACGAGCGCTGCGCCGATCACGAGCGGATCGGTGGCGAGATGGGGGCGGGCAGCGTGACCGCCGCGGCCGTGGATTGTGATGTCGACGGTATCGCATGCGGCCATGAACGGACCGCTGCGGAACATGAACGTGCCAGCCGGTGCGCCCGGATGGTTGTGCAGGCCGAAGATGGCCTCGCAGGGGAAGCGCTCGAACAGACCGTCGGCGATCATGCGTTGCGCGCCGCTATCCGAGCCGATTTCCTCGGCGGGCTGGAAGACGAGATGGACGGTTCCGTCAAAGCGGCGCGTGCGCGCCAGATGCCGCGCTGCGCCAAGGACCATGGCCGTGTGACCGTCGTGACCGCATGCGTGCATCTTGCCCGGGTGAACGCTGGAATAGGGCAGGCCCGTGGCCTCGATGATGGGCAGGGCGTCCATATCGGCGCGTACCGCAACGGCCCGCGACCCCGTTCCCGACTTGAGCGATGCGACCATGCCCGTTCCGCCCAGGCCACGTGTCACTTCGTAGCCCCAACTTTCGAGCGCTTCGGCGACAAGATCCGATGTCTGGAACTCCTGGTAAGCCAGCTCAGGATGCTGGTGCAAACGGTGGCGAATGCCACGCAGTTCATCGTTCAGATCGCTGGTTTCGTCGAGCGTACAAAAGTGCTGGGTATTGGGCATTTGGAGTGACGTGCATATAGAAAGCGAAGCGTCAGTATTTCGCTGCAAAAACGTGCGATCAATGACGTCTTTCGGTCGATAATGTTGACTTGAATGTCAACAGTCAAGAAAGCATGTCAACCGACACCGATATCCCTCAGACAGGCGCCCTCAATCCACGGAGCCTGCGCTATCTGCATGAAATCGCTGTGCATGGTGGTGTGCGGGCGGCAGCGGACGCGCTCGGCATCAATGCGTCTGTGATCAGCCGGCAGGTGACGCAGTTGGAGCGCGCGCACGGTGTAGCGCTGCTCGAGCGGCAGGGCCGGCGCGTGACGCTCACGGAAATCGGCCTGAGTCTCGTCGATCACTTTCGTGAAAGCCGGCGCCGCGACGCGGAGATGCTGGTGCAACTGGAGGATTATCGGGGGCTGCGGCGCGGACGGATCGGCATCGGGTGCGGCGAGGGGTTTGTCGGCAATCTGATGGCGATCGTACTCGAGCGGTTTAGCGCGCAGTTTCCGGATATCGTCGTCGATCTGCATACGGGCGCGACGTCCGAAATCATCGCGATGGTTCGCAACGACGAGGTCGATCTTGGGCTATGCGCGGGCGGGGCGCGGGACCCGGCGATACGCTCGCGCACGTTTCGCGCCGCGCCGTTCTGCGCGTTCGTGAGCCCGCAGCATCCGTTGGCGGGACTGCAGCGTATCCGCTTCGAGCAGCTTGCCGATGCTCGCCTGATCTTCATGCCGCCGCGTTTCGGCGTTCAGCAGTATGTCGATTCGATCATTCGTGCGGAGCGGCTCAGCCTGACGCCGGCTTACCGGTGCGATATGTTCGCCGCGGCGCAGGCGATTGCGGCGGCGGGGCTTGGCGTCGCGTTCATGTCGACCGATGCGGCGCGGCAATATCTCGACGCGGGCAAGCTTGTTGCGCTTGAGATCGATCATCCGATTGCACGCGACTTCAGCAGCCAGGTGATACGCCGGGTTGGGCGGCGTTTGTCGCCGGCGGCGGAGTTTTTGTGGAAGCAGTTGGTGGGGGCGATGCAGAGGGGGTGGGCGGCGGCTGGGAAAGATTAATGCTGTGCACACACCGGGACGGCTTGCGATGAAAACCTGTCTGACAACGGTGCGCTGGCCTCGTGTTTATCGGAGCGGTTGCGTTGCTCAGTGCGGAGTCTTACATTTTCGTACTGGGTAACATCAAACTTAGCGATGGGTAGCGCGGGCCATCCAGATGCTTTCCCAATCCTTGCGTCGCTTAACTTGTAAAAACCTTCGAAGGCGATCAGATGCAACCTTCCGACTACGCACACGAAGACATAGGCAATCTGGTGCTGCTCGAGCATATCAACCTCACGATACCGGACCAGAGTCTCGCGACTGCGTTCTATGTCAGCGGACTTGGACTCACGCGAGATCCCTATCTGATGACCGGCCCGAACAATATGTGGATCAACATCGGTCGTTCACAGATTCACTTGCCGCACGGCGACGCGCAGAGGCTGCGAGGACACGTGGCACTGATCGTGGGCAAGCGCGAATCGCTGGTCGCACGGCTGCGCGCAGTTCGGCCCGTGCTCGATAGAACCGCGTTCGGATGGACCGAGCGGGCCGACCGCGTAGAGATCACCTGTCCGTGGGGAAACCGCTACGACTGCCTTGATCCGAATCCGGATCAGTCGAACGCTCCGTGGTCGCGCATCGATCTCGGCATTGCTTATGTGCAACTTGATGTGCCGCTCGGCTGCGCGGCGTCGATTGCCGCTTTTTACCGCGAGGTATTCAATGCGTCCGTCGAGGTCCGCGACCACAACGGTTCGCAGCAGACGGCAATTGCGGTCGGAACGCATCAGCAGCTTATCTATACAGAAACGCCCGCTGCCAACCTGGAATACGATGGACATCATATCCAGATCTATGTCGCAAACTTCTCCGAACCCTACGCACGGCTCGCTGCGCGCGGGCTGGTTTATGACGAGGAGCCTCATCAATATCGCTTCGCCGACGTCATCGATCCCGTGAGCGGCGCGCACTGCTTCAAGCTCGAGCATGAGGTACGTAGTCTGCGTCATCCGCTCTATGCGCGACCTCTGGTGAATCGAAATCCGGATCAAAGTAACAGGAACTACCGTATGGGTGGTGACGCGCGCAGAGGCGTGTTCTAGTCGGCGTGTACAACTTCGCCGGTGCGACCAGCAACACGTTTGGCTTTCTGAGGGTCGAGCTGCATGTAGCCTTGCGTCCCGATGCGCTAAAGTCGACTGTGCCGGAGTGACATGCCAGGCAGGGCCAGCGCGAAATCTGGTGATCGGTGATGAACAAACTGAAAGGCGTGGACGAGAGTGTTTTCTGATATCAATAATTTTACATAATATAAATTATCAACATCAGTGGTACCTAATGAGGTGTTGCACGGTTTGCCTTCATAGCCTAGATCGAACGCAACGGTCATGTATCATCTGGCACCTTTTTACCGTTGCGTCG
>NZ_CAJNBO010000031.1:0-105489 GCF_905221015.1 Paraburkholderia nemoris
CGACGCAACGGTAAAAAGGTGCCAGATGATACATGACCGTTGCGTTCGATCTAGGCTATGAAGGCAAACCGTGCAACACCTCATTAGGTACCACTGATGTTGATAATTTATCTTATGTAAAATTACGAATAGTCGACGACACCATCAAGCAAGCCGAGTTCGAGCATCTACCGTCAGTATCTTCTGACTCATGTAAACTCCTCGCATGCCTCCAGAAATTGACTACCTCAACCCAGCTCTGCCCCCAGGCCTCCGCCACGTGTCGATGCCCGTGGTCGACGCGACTCCGGAAACCCTCACCGGATTTGGCAGGCTTGTAAGGGACCCAAGCGAGTGCTCGATCGAGATTGTGCAGTGGCCGGCGTTGGGGACAAGACCCATAGACCCCGGAACCGGTGACGAGGCAGGCACAACCGAAGGCACATTCGTGAGCGAATGGCGCGGCGACATTCTCTACGGTCAAAACGAAGCTGTAGGCGGCAATTACATCCTTGCATACGCAAAGGAACCTGAAGCAGCCCGCGACGACCACGCCAACGCGCCGGAACGCATGTTGCTCTGGCACGCGAACTACCACCCAGACGGCGGACAACTGTTCTTCCCACTGGACCATCGCCCCTTCTACGTTCCATTGGCATTGCCCGGCGACGACATCGCGCCGGAGAAGTTCGTGTGCTTTCGCTTCGATGGACAGCAGGGTCTCTACATCCATCCAAACATCTGGCATGAAGGCGTGTTCACGCTTCGAGGGACACAGCGGTTCTTTGACAAACAAGGCGCCGTCCACGCTCGCGTCTCTGTCGATTTTGCCCGCGAGTTCGGTTGCCTCCTCGAGGCGCCGATCACCAGCGCCGCCTAACCGCTTGGTCTAGACACCGACCTGCAGCGATAAAGCGCAGACAATCAGCGTCTTGACGTATCGATGCGGCCATTGAGCGACCGCTTCAAACCCCCAAATCAGCCAGAATCTGTTCAGCGAGAAAATCGCAGGGCGGTCGCCCGGACCGCGCACTGCGGGCCAGAACGACTTCGAGGTCATTCAGCGGCGGCAGCCCCTCGTTCTGCGACAACTGAACGAGGTGAGCCGGTACGCTGCACCGTGCAAGAGGCGCTATCGCGAGCCCTGCTTCGACCATGCTGATAAGGCCCAACAAACTCGGGCTTTCGTAGGACATCCGGTATTTGATATTTTCCCGTTGGAGCGCGCTGATGGCATGGGCACGTGCAGTACTGCCATGCGCGAAAACGGCAATCGAAAGCGGGCGCTCTTTCCACACTTTTCTTGCGGGCGACCCGACCCACACCATTGGCTCGAACCGGATGAATTCGCCCGCGACGCCCCTTGTTTTCGTGAAGCAAGCCAAGTCGAGCGTGTTGTCTTTAAGCAATGGAACAAGCTCACTGCTTGGCAAACCGATCACCCGGATTTCTACGCGCGGATGAGCAACCGCGAACTTTGCCAGAACCTGCGGCAGCAACGACGAAGCGTAGTCGTCCGGAACACCGATGGTGACGCGCCCCTTCATCTCCGGGCGCACTACTGACGCCCACGCTTCCTCGCGCATCGCAAGCATTCGACGGCCATAGTCCAAAAGCGTCTTGCCCTCCGCGGTAATCGCTACGTTGCGGGTGCTTCGCGCAAAGAGCGGTTTTCCCAGCGCTTCTTCAAGCGCCTTAATCTGCATGCTCACTGCCGACGGCGACCGACGCACGGACTCCGCACCGCGAACAAACGATCCTGTATCAGCAACCGCCACCAGCATTTCAAGCACGTCCAGATCGAGCTTTTTCACTTTGGTAAGAAAATCTGATTAATAAGTTCAGTTTAATCCGTTTTACTGGAGTATGCATCAAAGCGATACTAGGCCCAATGACCACTTCAGGAGCCCGGAAAAATGCACGGCACAGCTTCGATTTACGGATTTCTGGCGGTCGGCGGAATGCTTGCTGTGACACCGGGGCCGAACATGATCTACGTGATGTCGCGCTCGATTGCGCAAGGACGCACGGCCGGGCTTATTTCGCTTGCGGGCGTCATGCTCGGATACCTCTTCTATATGTTTGGGGCAGCGTTCGGCATCACCGCCTTTTTCCTGAGCGTGCCTTATGCAGGCAGCGTTCTGGGCGCAGGGGGCGCTGCGTATCTGTTCTATCTGGCGTGGCAGGCTGTGAAGCCTGGTGGCCGCTCTCCGCTGGAGGTTCGTGAACTGCCTCGCGAACACCCTCGCCGGCTCTTCGCGATGGGCGCAACGACTAGTCTGTTGAATCCCAAGCTCGCGATGATCTTTCTGTCACTGCTGCCGCAATTCATCAACTACCAGGACGGCAGCGTTCTTAGGCAATCGCTCGTGCTCGGCTCGTCGTTGATTGTCGCGTTCGCATCCGTCAATGGTTTCGTGGCGGTCTGCTCGGGCAGCATGGCGACGTTCCTCTCCAGTCGCCCGGGACTCCTGCAGGTTCAACGCTGGACTATGGGCGTAGTTCTGGTTGCCCTCGGCGCACATATGAGCATCGATGCATTGAAGCTCGGAGGCATCACCTAGAGGGACACTTAAGGTCAAGACCTCGTCGGACGTCAATCCGAAAGCCTTGCACCTAGTAATCCGCCCAACCGTCCTCACCGATTAGCGGCACGAAGCTCACGTCGCCTAACCAGCACTCGTGATAATCCTGTTCACCGTGCCGCACCAGTTTGATCAATTGCTGATGGTGACGCTCGCGCCCTACCGGCATCACGATCCGGCCACCAATCGACAGTTGCGAACGCCATGCTTGCGGGATACGCGGGCCGCCAGCCCCGGCGATGATCGCGTCATACGGTGCATAGTCGCTCAAGCCGACCGTGCCGTCGCCAAGATGAACGGTCACGTTGAATATACCCAGCCGCGTCAGCGTCTCGCGAGCGGCGTCGGCGAGCACCGGATCGCGTTCAATGGAATGGACGTGCGCCACGATTGCCGCCGCAATCGCGGCGGCATACCCTGACCCCGTGCCGACGTCGAGAATCCGGTCGCGAGGTCCCAGTTCGGCCGCCTCCATCATCTGCGCGACGATGGCGGGCTGCGAAATCGCTTGCTGGTTCGCGATAGGCAACGCGCCATCGTCGTACGCGAATTCACGGAGTTGCGCAGGCACGAATTCCTCGCGCGGCACATGGCGCATCGCGGATAGCACGTTGGAATCGCGGACGCCCCGCCCCGCGATTTGCCGTACAACCATCCGCTCCCGGGCTTCCCTGAAATCGATCATCGTGGCCTCCGTCTGAGGGTCGCGCAGGCTTTGCAGCAGGCTGCACATTGCTTCCACCGGACGATTCAATTTTGCGCCTCGCTCGATTTCAGCGAACGCGAATTAGCCTTGCATTCGACGCAGCCCGACGAATCAGGTCCTCAACGGCCATGCGCTTAAGGGTCAGCACTGATGGCGTCGTATGGCACATTGGTCCGTTTTCGCCAATAATGGCCCAACATCCACTACTGGACGAGGGCGGCCATGCATTACAGCCCCGACGCCATCCGGACCATCGCTCTGGTCGGCCATGCAGGATGTGGCAAGACATCGCTTGTCGAAGCCCTGCTCCATCAAGGTGGCGAGTTACGCGCGCCCGGCAGCGTGGAGCGCGGCACTACGGTCTGCGATTTCGACCCGCTCGAACGAAAATATCACCACTCCCTGAACTCCGCCGTCGCCCACCTGCACTACCGGGATACCCGCATCTATCTGCTGGATACGCCCGGCTATCCGGACTTTTCCGGGCTGTCGATCAGCGCCCTGCCCGCTGTAGAAACCGTCGCCATTGTCATCAACGCGCAGACCGGCATTGAAATGACCACCCGGCGCATGATGGCCTGGGCGGAAAACCGCAAGCTGTGCAGAATGATCATCGTGAACGGTATCGATCGCGACAAGGTCGACCTTCCGGGGCTTCTGACGCAAATCCAGGAAGCCTTCGGCAAGGAATGCCTGCCCATCAACCTGCCGGCGCAAAACGGCAGCCAGGTGGTGGATTGCTTTTTCAACCCCGCCGGCGACGCCGACTTCCTGTCTGTTGCGGCGGCGCACAATGCGCTGGTCGATCAAGTGGTCGAAATCGATCCTGCCTTGATGGAGATATACCTGGAGCAAGGCGAAGCCATCAGCCCGGAGCAGTTGCACGAGCCCTTCGAGCGGGCGCTGCGCGAAGCTCATCTGGTGCCAATCTGCTTCACGTCAGCGGCCAACGGCGCCGGCATCGCGGAATTGCTCGACGTGTTCGTCCGGCTTTTGCCCAATCCGATGGAAGGCAACCCGCCCCTCTTCTACCGCGACGCCCGCGGCCGCCAGGAAATCGTACGTGCCGAACCGGTCGCCGACAAACATGTATTGGCGCACGCCTTCAAGATCGTCATGGACCCTTACATCGGCAAGATGGCCGTGTTTCGCGTCCATCAGGGCACGATCAGGCGGGATAGCCAGCTCTATATCGGCGACGCACGCCAGCCGTTCAAAGTCGCCCATCTGATGATGCTGCAGGGCAAGGAACACGTGGATGTCCCACAAGCCGGCCCAGGCGATATCTGCGCCACGGCCAAGATCGACGAGATCGGCTTCGATGCCGTGCTGCACGACGCGCCTGAGGACGGCAACATCCACCTGACCCCGCTCGATTTCCCCACGCCGATCTATGGACTGGCGATCGAGCCTGCGCGCCGGGGCAACGAGCAGCGCCTCTGGGAGATTCTGCAAAAGCTGCGTGCGGAAGATCCATGTCTGCGCATCGAGCACCCGGTTGGCACCAACGAGACGGTGGTGCGAGGCCTCGGCGAGTTGCACCTGCGCCTCATGCTGGAGCGACTATCCGAGCAGTACAAGCTCGAGGTCGTGACGCGGCCACCGAAGATCGCCTATCGGGAAACCATCGGCGCCAAAGCCGAGGGGCACCATCGCCACAAGAAGCAGACCGGCGGCGCCGGGCAATTCGGCGAAGTGATGCTGCGCGTGGAGCCACTGCCGCGCGGTACGGGGTTCGAGTTCGTCGACGCCGTCAAGGGTGGCGCTATCCCTGGGCAGTTCATGCCGGCCGTGGAAAAAGGCATCCTGCAGGTCATCGATAGCGGGCCGCTGGCCGGCTTCCCGATGCAGGACGTGCGCGTCACCGTCTTCGACGGCAAGAGCCATTCAGTCGACTCAAAGGAAGTGGCATTCGTTTCCGCCGGGCGCAAGGCCTTCATCGACGCGGTGCTGAAAGCTCAGCCCGTGCTGCTCGAACCGATCGTGGACATCGAGGTGATGACGCCGGAAGCCGCAATGGGTGACATTATCGGCGACCTGTCCGCCAAGCGCGGGCAAGTCCATGGCACACGTTCGGCCGCCGGCAACGCCGTGGTCGTCGCAGGCCAGGTGCCATTGTCCGAACTCAACGACTACCAGTCGCGGCTGAACGCCATCGCGGGCGGGCACGGCAACTACAGCATCCAGCTCAGCCACTACGATCCGGTACCTCCTGCGCAGCAGGAGCGGATGGCGTCGCAACACAAGAAACAGGGCGACGGCGCAGCGCAGTGAATGTTGCACCTGCGTCCCGGACGCGCTGGCTGGCACTTAAGTGCCAGCCCCGTCACAGATGCCTCAGAACGAATGCCGCATCCCGATCCGCACATCAGACTGCGTATTCGACGACGACGGCGTGAAGCTGTAGCCGATCACCGCATTCACGCCATCCGACGCACGCAGATAGTCGCCGGAAATATACACATCGGTCCGTTTGGACAACAGGTAGTGCAACCCGAGCGAGCCCTGGTTCCAGTGATTGCCTTCAAAGGCCGTGTGTTGATAGCCGCCGTACAGCGACAGCGCAGGCGTGAAGTTATACGATGCGCCTCCTTCGTAGACCTGCATGCGCGAAGTCTGCCCGAAGCCCTTGATCGTCGTGTACGTGAAATCGCCGGTGAGCATCAGGTTGCCGATCGTATACGCGGCGCCGATCGCGAACGCGCCTTGCTTATCCACCGGGAATGCCGACGAGCCATACAAATCCGTCACCGCGCCAGTGGCCGGATCGACGGAAACGGTCGGCTGGCCGAGGAAGGTGTGCGTGCCGATCATCGCGTACGGGTCGAACGCATAGATGCCGAACGGATTGTTCAACTGCGTATACGCCACGCCCATGTTGAACGGACCGTGGTCATAATGCGCGCCGACGCTCCATGCGCTCTTCTGATGGAAGTCGCCGGCGGTATTGCCGAACGAGTACATGCCGCCGAAGGTGAAGCCGGCAAAATCATTCGACAGGAACTTCACCGAGTTCGGCAGACGGTCGCCGTTCATCCGGTCGAAGTCGCCCTGGTGAATCGCGTAACCGCTCGCCCATGCGGAGATGTTGTACAGAAAGACAAACTCTTCGGTCATATCGAGCTGATTGCCGAACGAGAAAGTCCCCCACGAGTTCTTGATCCCGACATAAGCCTGGCGTCCGAATTCAGCGCCGCCGAATCCCAATTGCCCATTGCCCAGGTGAAAACCCGATTCGAGCACGAAGACCGCTTGCATGCCGCCGCCGAGATCTTCCACGCCTTTGAAGCCGATCCGGTTGCCGTACGAAATGCCGTCGTCGAATTTGTACTGGTGTGCGCCGCCGGCGTTGTTCACGTAGGTAATGCCTGCGTCCAGAATCCCGTACAGGGTGACGCTGCTTTGCGCATGGACCGCCGTCGGTGCGCATACCGCGCTTGCCGCGAGGGCGAGTCCCGAAAGACTAACGGCATTTTTCTTCTTCATCTAGTTCTCCCCTGCTCTTTGCCTGCGTATTTCGTTAGATAAAGCGATCCCTGCTGCGTGTTGTCTTCCAACGCGCGGCGCTTCTCGCATGACGGGCAGTTCGAAATCGGCTGAGACTGATTGAAACGGATTGAAGCTCACTAACGCTGACCTGGCCGGCTAATGCTGACTTGACGGACCAGGCTGATCGAAGCTATCGGCACTGCATACGATGCATCTGCATGCCTGCATCGACGAGTCAAGAATAAGTGTCCAGATTTAAGATGATTCGACCGGATGCGACATGAATCTGTCGAGTAGCGACCTCGTAGTCAGGAATGCCCGAGTTATTTCACACCGAGTGCGGTCTGCACAGCTTGCAAGCCGTTGGCGCCGCTGGCGGTGTTCACGCCGTCGAGCCATGACTTCAGCAATTCCGGGTGGCGCCTGAGCGCTTCGGTGGCGGCCGTGTCGACACCAGTCTTCTTCTCGAGCACCTCGGTGATCACGCCGTTTTCCAGATCGACATTGAACGTGAGTTGCCTGAACAGGCGGCCTACATTCGGACACTGCTCGGCATATCCGCTACGCGCAACGGTATTGACCGTGGCGCCGCCGTAGTTCGGCCCGAAGTACCTGTCACCGCCGTCGAGGTAAGTCAGCTTGAACTTCGTGTTCATCAGATGCGGCTCCCACGCAAGGAACACGATCCATTTCTTCTCACGCACCGCGCGGTCGACCTGCGTGAGCATGCCGGTCTCGCTCGATTCGACGAGCTTCCAGCTGCCGAGCCCGTAGGCCTTGTCGTCGACCATCTTCTTGATGTTCTGATTGGCCGGCGCCCCCGGTTCGATGCCATAGATCTTGCTGTCGAACTTGTCGGCGTTCTTCGAAAGGTCCGCGAATGAATGCACGCCTGCGGCCGCCACGTAGTCGGGCACCGCGAGCGTGAACTTCGCGTTGCTCAGATTCGGATGCACGACCTCGATCGATTTTTCATCCTCGAATGGTTTCACGACCGGTGCTTGCGCCGGCATCCAGTTGCCGAGAAACACGTCGATTTGCCCTTTTTTCAAGCCTTGATAGGTGATCGGCACCGACAGGTTCGACACGTTCTGATGGTAGCCGAGCCCCTTCAACAGCACACCGGTCATTGCATTGGTCGCGTCGATGTCGGTCCAGCCGGGCCCCGCCATGTTGACCTGCGTACAGGACTGCGGCTCGGCAGCCACGGCAAAGGTGGCCGCCGCGCACAGCAGCGCAACGCCGGATACAGCCTGTTTGAAGAGCTTTTTCATCATGTCGGCTTCCTGTAGATGGGTTGAATCGTGAGCGGAGACGTCAGCGCGTTACAGCGGGAAAACGCGCCATCGCTTCGAGCGTGTCGAGGTCGATGTGATTGCGCATGTAGCGCTGGCTCGCATCGACATGCGGCTGCCAGTCCCATGACGCGACCGTGCCTTGCGTCGTGGCCTCGAAATGAAAACGGCGGCGGCGCTGGCTTTTCAGTACTTCGTTGTGCAGCGCGGCGAGGTTCCAGCGTTGCGTGATCTCCTCACGAAATGCCGAGACCTGTGATGCATATTCGGCGCGCGCGGCGAGATTCTCGCGTTCGAGCGGGTCCGATGTTACGTCGTACAGCTGGTCTGGATCGGCCGGCGTGTGAATGAATTTGAAGCGGCCGCGTCGCAGCATCACAATCGGCGCTATAGCGCCTTCCGCCAGGTATTCACCGATCGCTTCGTCGTGGCCAGCTTGTATGCCGTGCAGATGCGGTACGAGACTTTGGCCATCGAGCGAATCCGGCCAGGTTGCAGGCTGCTCGCCGCGCGCCAACTCTACTAATGTGGGCAGCAGATCGAGATGCGACACCGACTCGTGCACTCGATGCGCATCGAACCGCTGCGGCGCATGAACGATCAACGGTACGCGGCAGCCTCCTTCGAAGAACGTCATCTTGTACCAGAGCCCGCGCTCGCCGAGCATCTCACCGTGATCGGACGTCACCACGATAAGGGTGTCTTTCGCGAGCCCTGACTGTTCAAGCGCCTCGAGGATCGCACCGAACTGGTCATCGACATAAGAGATCGCGCCGTAATAAGCGCGTCTTGCATTGCGGATCTGCTGGTCGGTCGGCGGCGTGCGATCGGTTTCGCATACGTGGCGCAGGCGCTTCGAATGCGGATCGGCTTCATCGAGCGAATCGCGATGCGCGGGCAGATCGATGTCTTCATCCGCATACATGTCCCAGTACTTCCGCGGAATCGCGTACGGGTCGTGTGGATGCGTCAGCGAGGCGACCATGCAGAACGGCCGTGCATCTTTGCCTGCATGCCGCTCACGTGTGATATCGAAGAGCTTCTGGCGCGTGGTGAACGTGACTTCATCGTCGAAGTCCAGTTGGTTCGTGCGCACGCACGGACCCGCGTCGATCACCGAACTCATGTTGTGGTACCACGTGGGGCGCGTTTCGAAATCGTCCCAGTTCGGGGTCCAGCCGAAATCGGCTGGGTAGATGTCGGTTGTGAGCCGCTCTTCAAATCCGTGCAACTGGTCGGCCCCGCAGAAGTGCATCTTGCCGGACAGGATCGTGCGATATCCTTCTGCGCGAAGATAGTGCGCGAAAGTCAGCGTTTGCGACGGAAATTCTGCTGCATTGTCATAGGCGCCGATCGCGGACGGCAGCTTGCCCGATAAAAAAGAAAAGCGCGACGGTGCGCACAATGGACTGGCGCAATACGCCGAGTCGAATACCACGCCCTGCTTCGCGAGGCGATCGAGATTGGGGGTTTTCGTTAGGCGATGCCCGTATGCGGCAAGCGCAAATGGCGTCATCTGGTCGGCCATCAGAATAAGGATATTCTGTTTCGTGTCATGCATTGGAGCGTGCCTCGAATAGAATCGCAAATAGGGGTGCGGGTGTCGTTGCAAGCGGGATAACCGATGTGCCGGTCCTCGCGTGAACACCACTATTGCCGTCCAATTCGCCGCTGTGAAGACGGCAAATCGTTATGTGCCTATAAGGGGGCCTTATGTCGAGGCAGGATCGCTTGCCGCCGATGCAGGCGTTGACGATGTTCGAATCCGCAGCGCGTCTCGCGAGCTTCACGGCGGCTGCACGCGAACTGGGCTCGACGCAGCCGGCGGTTAGTCAGCGTGTGGTGCAACTCGAAGAAGCACTCGGTGTGCCGCTGTTCGAACGCGGCCATCGCGGCGTCACGCTGACGGAAGATGGTGTGCGCCTCTTCGAAGCGGTGCGCAACGCCCTCGACACCATCCGCCTCGCCACCACCGAGATCCGCGCGCGGCGCACGCCGCAAACGCTCACGCTCTCCACTGACTTCGGTTTCGCGACCTACTGGTTGATGCCGCGGCTTTCGCAATTCAAGGCGCTGATGCCGGACGTCGACGTCAAGATCATCACGTCGCAGAGCGTATTCGATCCATCGCACGACCAGGCGGACATTGCGATTGCGTTCGGCGATGAAGATGCGGACCTGAGCGCGCGGGGTGCGCTCAAGCTATTTCCTGAGCGTGTCACGCCGGTGTGCAGTCCGGCTTTTCTCGCGGCGCATCCGCAATTGCGCACGCCTTCGGACCTGTTGAGCTTGCCGCTGCTGCACCTTGAACCTACACAGCCGGCACGGTGGCTGTCGTGGGTCGACTGGTTCGCCGCGCAGGGTCTGGATGCACCGGCCGCTCATCGCGGCATCACATTCAATAGCTTTACGCTCGTGGCCCACGCGGCGATCATGGGCCAGGGCATCGCGCTCGGTTGGGCGCCACTGGTCGACGAACTTCTTGCCACGGGGCAACTCGTCGAACTGTTCGACACGCCTGTGGTGACGGAGCGCGGCTATCTGCTCGTCACGCAGCGCGCGGCGACACCGGCGGTCAGCGCATTCCGGCAATGGTTGCTCGGCGAATGTGGACTCGATGCTGAGTGAGGCGGTCGCTTCAGAAAAGTTGATTGTGAACCACAGTTCACATATGTGGAATCTATCGATTACACTCCCTGCATTGTGAATATCCGCACCACCGCGACAAGTGAACAATGGAAAAGATCAAAACTCGGCAATGGAATTCAGCCGAACACCTGAAGACCGAAACGGACATGGCTGAATATTTTGAGGCCTGTCTGCTTGAAGGCGGCGACGACCCGGCATTCCTCGTGCATGCGTTGGGCGTGATCGCGCGTGCGCGTGGCATGGCGCAACTCGCCCGCGACACCGGAATCTCGCGCGAAGGTCTCTACAAGGCGCTGTCCGAAGATGGCAATCCCAGCTTCGCGACGATCATCAAGGTGATCCGCGCCCTCGGTCTGGAACTGCACGCGGCACCTGCCCACGCCTGAGATTGATTTGTGCCTGGGGCGCGCTGCTCTTTCCCCCCACCCTCCCCTGACGCTCCCATTCCAGCGCGACGGCGGTTAGCTTCTATCCCCCTGTACCGCTGATTTGCTCTACTGCGATGATGCATGCCGCGCCCCGCGGCGTTGCCCTATTGCCTAACTGGAGAGCGCATGTCCGCCGATTCCCGTCCCGATCAACTGGTTCTCACGGTCGCCTGTCCTAGCGCGGCGGGCCAGGTCGCCGCCGTCGTCGGTTTTCTCGACCGGCATCATTGCTACATCGACGAACTGACCGTTTTCGACGACGACCTCAGCGAGCGCTTCTTCGTACGCTGCGTGTTTCATGGCGTCGACACCAACGAGACCCTGCACATCGCGGCACTCAAGCGCGAATTCAAACCGATCGCCGAGCGCTTCCGGATGACATGGGCGATGCATGACGTCGGCACGCGGCCGAAGGTGCTGATCATGGTGTCGAAACTCGAACACTGTCTTGCCGATTTGCTGTTCCGCTGGCGCATGGGCGAGCTGAAGATGGATATTGTCGGCATCGGCTCGAACCATCGCGATCTGGAGCCGCTCGCGCAACAGCACGGCTTGCCGTTCCATCATCTGCCGATCAGCGCCGATACCAAACCGCAACAGGAGGCGCGTTTGCTCGATCTGTTTGAAACCTCAGGCGCCGAGTTGATGATTCTTGCGCGCTACATGCAGATTCTTTCAGGCGAAACGAGCCGTGCGCTCGCGGCACGTGCGATCAACATCCACCATTCGTTTCTGCCTGGCTTCAAAGGCGCCAAGCCTTACCACCAGGCGCATACGCGCGGCGTAAAGCTGATTGGCGCAACCGCGCACTTCGTCACCGACGATCTCGACGAAGGTCCGATCATCGAGCAAGTCGTGGAGCGCGTCGATCATTCATACAGCCCGGAGCGGCTGCTAGCGACGGGGCGCGACGTCGAATGCATCACGCTGGCCCGGGCCGTGAAGGCGTTTATCGAGCGACGGGTGTTTATCAACGGCGATCGCACAGTCGTTCTGCAATAAAAAAAACGCCGCTGAAAGCGGCGTTCTTTATCGTACGAGTTGCCGCTCAAAACAAGCGGCGACTCACTCACCTCAAATACGACATCACTTCACCCAGCTATCCACACGATCTCCGTGCGCGCTGATCCACGCATCGGCAGCCGCCGTCGGCTTCTCGCCGTTCTGCGTCGCCAGCATCACGCTGTCGATCTCGCCCGGTTTCCATTGAAACTTCTTGAGGAACGCGACGACCGTCGGCGCCTTCGTCTCCAGTCCAGGATTGACGACGCTATCCACGTGCTCCGCTTCGCCGAACACCTTCTTCGGATCGTCGAGGAATTTGAGCTTGTACTTCGCGAACATCCAGTGCGGCTTCCAGCCGGTGACGATAATCGGCTTGCTCGCCGCTTCCGAGCGCGCCAGTTCGGCAGTCATCGCACTGCCCGAGCTCGGCATCAGCTGATAGTCGAGACCGTATGCCTTGATCGCTTCGCTGGTTTTCTGCATCACGCCCGCGCCGGCATCGATACCGACAATACGCGAGCCGAATTCCGCTTTCTTCGCTTCCAGATCGCCAACGCTCTTCACGTCCGCGTTATCCGGTACGATCAGGCCAATCTTCGCATCATTGAAGTTGGCACCCAGGTCGACGACTTTATCCTTGAAGTTGTTCCAGTACGCGCCATGCGTGACCGGCAGCCATGCGGACAGCGTTGCGTCGAGGTCGCCGCGCGCCACGCCTTGCCACATCACACCGGCTGCGACCGGTACGAGCTGCACCTGATAACCGAGGCGCTTTTCGATCACGCGCGCAGCGACGTTTGTGGTTGCGACGCTGTCGTCCCAGCCTTCTACATAGCCGATCTTGATGGTCGGCTTGCTATCGGCCGACACACTTACGCTGCTTGCCGCCAGCGCCGCACTCAACGCGCTCAACACGAATATCTTTTTGATCAGTCTCATCGCCGTTCTCCCGTTCACCGTCCAAACTACCCATTGAGCATTTAGAATCGCCAACCAGAATTGCCGGGTAGCGTTGTTTTCCGACATCCAGTTGTCCGCAGGCGACTTCGACCTCGACCTCGACCGCGAGTCCCGTTCCCGCTCTTGTCTTACTTATCGACGACGAGATCGCTCAGCGGCTTGCTGCAGCACAGCAGCACCATGCCCTGATCGATTTCGCGCTGACGAATCCCGCCGGCGTGTTTCATGGCAACTTCACCAGACACCAGCTTCACCTTGCAGGTGCCGCACATGCCCTGCGTGCACGAGGACGGGAGCCGTATGCCGGCCTTCTTCGCCGCGTCGAGTACATGCTGGCCGCTGCCGCATTCGATTTCGCGATTGCTTTTAGCGAAGCTCACCTTAAACGTCGTTTCTATTTCCACCGGCGTGATCGGCACCTGCGCGGGTGCAAATCCAGCCGCGTGCTCACGCGCTTCGACAAAGCTCTCCGCGCTTGCCGTGGGCGCCTGCAGCGCATCGGCGACATGCGCGGCCACCTCGCTGATCGTCTCGAACGAGAAGCTTTCCTCGTGATAATGGCTGCGATCGAAGCCGCCTTCATCCAGCAGATGACGGACTGCCTGCATGTAGGGCGCCGGACCGCAGGTGAAAATCTCGCGATCGAGAAAATCCGGCGCGATGAGTTTAAGCAACGGCAGGGTCAGAAAACCGGTGACACCAGGCCAGTTCGTGCGCGCACCAACCCGCTCACAGACGAAGGCTGTGCGGAAATTGGCCTGATTCGATGCAATCAGATCGAGTTCGCGCGCGAAGATGATGTCGTCCGGCGTGCGAGCACTATGCACGAACACAATGTCGCTATCTTCGCCGAGTTCGTGGTGCGCGCGGCTCATCGACATCAGCGGCGTAACGCCCGAACCCGCGGACAAGAACAGAAACTTACGCGCCGGATGCCGCGCACAGGTGAACTCGCCGGACGGCCCCAGCACACGCACCTGCGTACCCGCGTGCAGATTGTCGTGCAGCCAGTTCGATACCTTGCCACCCGGCACGCGCTTCACGGTGATGGAGATGGTGTGCGGGCGCGTGGGCGGCGAGGAGATCGTATAGCAGCGATTCACGGCCTCGCCGTCGATCTCCAACTCGAGCGTGATGAACTGTCCCGGCTCGAACACGAACGCCCGCTCGGACGGTGCGCGAAAGAAAAAGCTCTTCACGTCGTGCGTTTCCTGACGGACCTGGCAGCACACCAGTGTCTCGTCGGTATCGCTGTTCCAACGCGCCGGCAACGTCTCCCAGAACCGCGGTTGCGTCACCCGGCTCGAAGTTTCGCGGCTTGATACCTCGCGGTTTGGAGCCGGCTCGGGGCTGAGCTGAAGCGTCGCCTGATCGCGCATCATTATTTTCTCCCGCTCCTGGTTGCGGTATCGCGCTCAGCGCATGAAAGACACGACTTTTTCGCCGTGCGAAACCGGCGTATCGCCGGCATCATGGGTTTGGGGCGCATTGCTGAATTCCGCAATACGGCCGATGTACCACTCGCAGAACTTTTCGACGAGGCCTTCGGTGAACGGCGAATACGGACCCGGTTCGTACGCGCTGCTGGTCGCGCCGCGTTGCGAGTACTCAACAAGCGCACGATCCTGGTCATTGGTGGCGCGCCACACGGCCGTGAGATTGTTCACGTCGTAATCGATGCCTTCGCGCGCATCCTTGTGGACGAGCCACTTGGTGCGCACCAGCGTTTTACCTGCGGACAACGGAATCACCGAAAAGCTGACGATGTGATCGCTCATGAAGTGATGCCACGAATTCGGCTGCGTCCAGAACGAGAGACCACCGAGGTCCGCCTGCTCGAAACCGCCGAGCAACTTCTTCGAGGCCACCTTCGCGTCCATGGTCTGCGATTCGCCGTCGCGATCGAGCGGCAGGCGTTGCGTGCGGAAGCCCGTCACCAGATCCGCCAGACGGTCGATTTCCGCCGACGGCAGTTTCATCGCCTCCCATTGCGCGGTACGGCGCGCCACGGTCTCTTCGAACGCGGCCATGCCTTCTTCATTGGCGGGTGTGCGTTGATACCCAAAACCGTATTCGTAAAGCGAAATCGTCAGCTCGGGATGATTCGCGACGCAGTGGTAGCACTCGCGATTGTTCTCCATCGTGAGCTTCCAGTTGCCCTCTTCGATGATATCGATCGTCGCTGCGACCTTGCAGCCGGCGAGATCGTGCGGCAGCAGGTACGGTTCCATCGCGGCGCGCATCACGGAGAAGTCGGCCGGCGGTTCATCAGCGAGACAGATGAAGATCAGACCGGCGAGATTCTGGAGGTGCACCGCTTTCAGGCTGTGCTTGCAGCGGTCGAACTGGTCGCCCATATGCTCGGCGAACATCAGATCGCCGTTCAGGTTGTAGGTCCAGCTGTGATACGGGCAAACGATATTGCCAAGCGAACCCTTGTCCGTATTGCACAAACGCGCGCCACGATGGCGGCAAACGTTGTGAAACGCCCGCACCTGCATGTCGTCGTCGCGTACGATCAGGATCGAATCGTTACCGATTTCCACTGTGATGTAGTCACCCGGCTCCGGAACATCCGGTTCCACCGCGACCTGAATCCAGTGCTTGCGGAAAATCGCCTCCATGTCGAGCGCGAAAATTTCCTCGCCCGTATAGAACGGCGCTTCCAGCGTGTGATTCTTTTTGCGGCGTTCGATCATTGCGCGAACGTCTGCCGAAACTTTCATTGTGTGCTCCGTTGCATGTCACGTCTGGCGCTGCGCCAGGCCCTCCTGGTCGCATGCTGGCCCGAACCGGAAATCAATAATCCACGAGTTGATGCTCGCGCAAATACGCGAGGATCACTTGTGCTTTTTCGACGGAACTCCCTTCAATTACGACGCTGCCGCCGCGGCTTTCGGTCGTCGTCGCCGAGAGCATGCGGGCATGGCCGGAGCGCTTTTCAGCAGCGGCGAGGCGCACCGGTTTGGCGGTCGCGGGACGGATCGTCCAGGCGGGTTCGTCGGGGTTGGCTGCGGGTGGCCTTCCGGGCGTTGTTGTCGCGACCGGACGGATCGTGCCTTCGCGCAGCCTTGCATAGGCGTAACTCGGCGCCGTGTTGGCCATCGGATGCACGGCGATCAGTGCCGGCAGCCGCACTTCGACGCGGCGGCGCAAGCCTTTCGGCATGAATTGCCGGACTTCGGCATGGCCGTCGCGAATCGTCAGATCGACCGCTGCGCCGACCAACGGCATGTCAAGCGCACTCGCTACTTGATACGGCAGCATGCCGCTATCGAAGGCGCCTTCGGCGCGGGTGCCGGTCAATACAAGGTCGTAGCCTTGCAAACGCGTGGCGAGCGGCGCTATCGCATCGCCTTGCCATTCAGGCGTTGCCGGCATTTCCAGCACCTCGACAGTGCGCGCGCCGAGCGCCAGATACTCGCTGAGCGCCGGGTTCGACGGATCGCCCGCGTGCAATACGTCGAGCGTCGCGCCGTGTGTTTTGGCGAGCGAGAGCGCGATCGTCAGCGCGGCGGCGTCGTTGCGGCTATAGCGCGCCGTGCCGCTGACAGGGTGCCGCCCCACGGAAACCAGTACGGCGATTTTCATGCAAGCGCTCCTTCCGCAACAGCCGTTGAGTTCAATAGCGCCGCCCCCGTCCCGCGTGCCGTACGTGCAGCCGCCGCGGCTTCATTCAGCGCCGCGATGGTTTCCTGCGCATCGGCGATGACGGTCAGATTGGCGCGTTTGGCGATTGGCGCGCTGGCGTCGAGATTCACGGCGATCACGTGCCGGCAATCCTTGATGCCCTGCAGATGCTGAACCGCGCCGGAAATACCGAACGCGATATAGACGCTCGCCTCGACCGTCTTGCCGGTGGCGCCAATCTGCTTGTCGCGGGTGAACTTACCGTCGTCCACGGCGACGCGGCTTGCACCGATCGCAGCGCCTAACGTGGCCGCAAGACGCTCGAACGCGGGCACATCGCTAACGCCGTTGCCCGCCGAAACGATGAAATCCGCTTCTTCGAGCGCGAGCTGGGCGGCGTCGATTTCCTCGATGCCAAGATCGCGCACGACGCCTTTGGACGACGCCGGTTCGCCATCGAAACGCCACACCACTCGCTCGCCCGCCCCCAAAAACGGCAGTTTCGGATCGACCGCGTTCGGTGCAAGCAACACGACTTCCGGCAGTGCGCGTACGGCGAACGCCGTATTCGTCTGAATATAAGCAGCGACATGGTCCGCATCGATCTCGACGACATGCGTCGCGACGCTCGCGTTCGCGGCGGCCGCGTAACGGCGACCGAGGTCGCCGTCGCCGGTCGCGTTGTCGGGCAGGAAAATATGCGCCGGTGCATAGGCCGCGACGCACGCGGCCAGTGCGTTCAATTCGTCGAGCGGCGCGAAAACGCGGCGGTCGAACATCGGCAACTCGATCAGCTTGTCGGCACCAAGCGCAGCGGCGTCGCTGCTGAACTCACCGAATACGAGCAGTACGACTTCAGTGGTCGCATCCGCGATCAACGCGGCGGCGGCCAAGGTCTGACGCGCGTGATCATCCAGCGCGCCGCGGTCCGCGTGAGCAGCCACCAGCAGCACGCGCTGCGCTGCGGCCGTCGTGCGGCGCGGTTTTGCGTGCTCGCGATGCGCCGCCCCCGTCGAGCCATGCGCCGCAAGCTCCGTCGAACCGGCAACAGCCGTCACGCCGAGCGTAATACGCCTGAGCCCATCGGCCGTAATCGTGAACGGCCGGCGCGGATCGATTCGTTTGAGAGTGTTCATGGCGTTACTCCAGCGCCGCTGCAACCAGTTCGGCGACGTCCAGCACTTCCGGACGCGGGCCGACCACGCCTTCGAGCATCGCCGTGCAATTCGGGCAACCCACCGCGACGATTTCGGCGCCGATCGTGCGGGCGTCGTCGATACGGATATCCGGAATGCGTTTTTTCCCGGGGATGTCAGTCAATGGCGCACCACCGCCGCCTCCGCAGCAACGTCCGCGCATACCATTGCGTTCCATCTCGACCACCTTGATGCCGATGGATTTCAGCAAACGGCGCGGCGCTTCCGTCTCACCGTTATAGCGGCCCAGATAGCACGGATCGTGATACGTGATCTTGCGGTCCGCGAACGCGGCGACCGCCTTCGGCGACAGCTTGCCGCTCGACACCAGTTCTTCGATCAGTGCCGTGTGATGCTGAACCTCGTAGAAGCCGCCGAGTGCGCGATATTCGTTGCGCAGGCTGTGCAGCACGTGCGGATCGGCGGTAACGATCTTGCGGAACGAGTACTGCGAGAGCGTGCCGATCAGCCGTTGAGCGAGTTGCTGGAAGGTCGCTTCGTCGCCGAGACGCCGTGCCGTATCGCCGGTATCGGTTTCGACGCCACCGAGCACCGCGTAGTCGATCCCTGCCCGGTTCAGCACCTTGATCAGCGCACGCAGCGTGCGCTGATAGCGCATGTCGAATGCGCCTTCACCGGCGATTAACAGCACGTCCACCTGCCGGCCCGGTTGTGCAACCTGTACTTGCAGATCGACTGCCCAGTCGTAGCGCGCGCCGATGTCGTAGCCGTTCGAACTGCCGGTTTCGCGCAGATTGGCGAGCGTGATCGGACCTTTTCCGGGCACGCTGCCTTCGACCAAGGTCTGGTTGCGGCGCATATCCACGATCGCGTCGACGTGCTCGATCAGCATCGGGCACTCCTGCACACAGGCGCGGCACGTGGTGCACGACCACAGCGTGTCGGCTTCGATCAGGCTCGATACGAGCGGTTTGCCCGGCGCGCCACCGTGTTTGCCGACCGGAATGCCCGGTGTCGGGCTACCGGCATAAGCCTCGTCCGTGCCACCGACCATGCCCGTGACGAGATCCTGAATCAGCTTCTTCGGATTGAGCGGCTGCCCGGCGGCAAATGCCGGGCACGCCGCTTCGCACTTGCCGCATTGCACGCAGGCGTCGAAGCTCAGCAACTGGTTCCAGCGGAACTCGACCGGCTTGCCTACGCCGTATTCCTTCGCGTCGAGGAGCGGCACCTTCAGTGCAGTCGGCGGCACGACATCGTTGTCGTTGCGCTCGGCAAAACGCTCCTGACGCGGATGAAACGCGAGGTGCAGCAACCCGGCGAGCGCATGCTTCATCGGACCGCCGCGAGCCGCGCCGAAGGTCATCGTGAACGCGCCCACCGCGATCAGCAACGCGACGATAATCGCCAAAGCACCCGACATCGCCGCAGCCGGCAGCGCAATGAAGAGCGCCAACCCGAGCGCGAACGACCCAAGCAGCAGCGGCAGATGATCCCAAGGCCCGCGCGAGAGCCGTGCCGGCACCGCCTTCGCGCCATGCCGCCGACGCCAGACGAACACCGCGCCGACCAGCATCACCAGCGCCGCCAGAAAGATCAGCTTGTCGAGCCACGGCGAGTAGATCGCAAGACCGTAGTTGACGAACACCAGCGACATCGCGAGGATCGCCCCGCCCGCCGTCGCAACGTGCGTCTTCGCGATGTACGGGTCACGAGCGACCACATGGTGCAGGTCGACGAAATAGCGCTTCGGGATCGCCAGCAGATTGGTCCAGCCGTACGCGCCCGCCGCCGTGGCACGGCCTTCACGCCAGTAGGCAGCACGTTTGGCAAGCGCGAACGCGAGACCCGCCACCGACAACCACAGCAGGACGGTGATGACAAACACGGGGCTCATCGTCAGAAATCCTTGCAAAGGCGCAGCGCGTCATAGATCGCGCCGTGAATGTTGTGCATGGAAATGCAGTCGCCGACGCGGAACAGCAGGAAGCGGCCGTTACCGAGTTCTTCGCTGAGCGACGGTTGCGGCTCGGACGCAAAGAGCTTGTGCACGTCCACCTGGCCGCGATTCACCGACTCGGGCTTGAGCGTCCAGTAGAGCTGGTCGTTCGGCGTGCTGCCGTTCTCGATCACCACCTGATCGACCGCGCGTTCTTCCTGCTCTTCCGTGTACTCGTTGCGGATCACGGCGATCTTCTTGCCGTCTTCCTCGTACACCTTGTCGAGCCAGTAGTTCGGCGTGTGAATCACGCCTTGCGCATAGAGGCGTCGATAGAAAATCGGGAACGTGGTGCCGCCGACGTCGTCGGCCACCTTCACGTCCGGCGTGACGATCTCGACGTTCGAGCCGCGGCTCGACATGAAATCCGCGACGCCCGCGCCGGCATGCGTACTGACGCCGTCATACACCAGCACGTTCTTGCCTGGTTCGACCTTGCCCGACAACACATCCCATGAACTGACCGCGAGTCCTTCTTCGACGCCCCACGCCGCGACTTGCGACGTGAACGACGAACCGCCCGTGGCCAGCACGACGATGTCCGGCTTCTCGGCCATGATGGTCTTTTCGTCAGCCGCAACGCCAAGACGCCGATCGACGCCGAGGCGTTTCGTTTCCATATCGAACCAACGCACGATGCCTGCCATCTGCTCGCGCTGCGGCGCTTTCGCGGCCAGCATGATCTGACCGCCGACGTAGTCGTTCTTCTCGAACAGCACCACGTCATGACCGCGCGACTTCGCCACACGCGCCGCTTCCAGTCCAGCGGGACCCGCACCGACCACGACCACCTTGCGCTTCGGCCCACGTGTCTTCGCGATCACGTGCGGCATGGTTTCTTCACGCGATGTCGCGGCGTTCTGCACGCACAGCACGTCCAGGCCGTTGTACTGGCGGTCGATGCAATAGTTCGCGCCGACGCATTGCTTGATTTCGTCCTCGCGACCGTCGCGGATTTTGATGACCATATGCGGATCGGCAATCTGCGCACGCGTCATACCGACCAGATCGACCATGCCGCTCGCGAGCAGACGTTCCGCCTGGCCCGCATCGCGAATGCTTTGCGCATGCATCACCGGCAGCTTCACCACCGACTTGATTCCGGCCGCGAGATGCACGAACGGTTCGGGCGGCAGCGCCATCGGCGGCATGCAGTTCGCCAGCGTGTTGTGCGTATCCGCGCCGGAACCGATCACGCCGAGATAATCGATCAGGCCGGTTTCGCTCATCGCCTGGGCGATCTCTTTCAACTGTTCGTGGTCGAGACCGTCTTCATGGAATTCATCGCCACACATGCGCAAACCGACGCAGAAATCCGCGCCTACCGCTTCGCGCACGGCCTTCAACACTTCCGTGCCGAAGCGCAGACGGTTCTCGAGCGAACCGCCCCATTCGTCGGTGCGGAAATTCGTGCGCGGGCTCCAGAACTGATCGATCAGATGCTGGTGAGCCGCCGAGATTTCGATGCCGTCCATGCCGGCATCCTTCACGCGCTTGGCAGCCGCGGCAAAGTCCGTGATGATGCGGCGAATCTCTTCCACTTCGATGATCTTCGCATTGCCGCGGTGCACCGGCTCACGCACGCCCGACGGCGACATCAGATGCGGCCAATGCTCGCCATGAAACGCCGAGCGGCGCCCCATGTGCGTGGCCTGAATCATGATCTTTGCACCGTGCTGATGCATCGCTTCAGCGAGCCGCGCGAGTGGATCGATGATCTTGTCGGTCGAGAGATTCACCGACTTCCACCAGCCTTGCGGGCTGTCGATCGACACAGGGCTCGAGCCGCCGCACACGGCGAGGCCGACGCCGCCCTTGGCCTTCTCTTCGTAGTAACGGATATAACGGTCGCCGGGCAGACCACCCGGTTCCGCATACACCTCGGCGTGCGCGGTGCTGACGATGCGGTTACGCAACGTCAGCTTGTTCAGCGTGAGAGGCTTGAAAAGGTTCGGGTAACGCATCGCGATCGACCTCGGAATGGATAGGCTTTGTGCGTTTTTACGACGCGAGCGGCGACACTTCGAACACGCAGTGATCGTGGCCTTCTGCCGCGCAGCGCGCTTCCTTCGAATGGGACGGCGGACCCTTGCGCTGTCCATCCGGCGCGGTGTCGTTGACCCAGTCCATCGCGCCCGCGAACCAGCCGGCGAACATGTAGCAAAGCTTGCCTTCCTTGCCCGGTTGCGCGAGCACGAACGACGAGTGGTGCAATTCAATGCGGGCATGCGAGCTCGACGGATCGGCTTCCGTAATCGTGAAGAGGCCCCAACCGCGTTGCGACAGGCGGTTCAGGTAATGCTCGAACACCGCCATGCCGGCAATACCGTGCTGCTTCGCTTCCTTGTCGCACCAGAAATACGCGGACTTGTAGCCGGCTTTGTAGAGAATCTCGGCATACGTGTCGATGCCGAGCGCTTCCTCAACGGCCGTGTGATTGTTCGTGAAGAAGTGACGCGGCACGTAGAGCATCGGCAGCGCGTCGGTGGTCCAGACGCCGGTGTTCGGATCGACGTCGATAGGCAGTTGGGGTTGCATGTGGGGGCTCCGTTTTTTTAGGTTCAGGTTCGGTGAATGGCAAATCAGACTTTCCAGACTTCGCCGAACACGCGTACCCAGTTTTCACCCATGATCTTCTTGATGCGCGTCTCGCTCCAGCCGGCGCGTTCCATCGCGGCCGTCAGGTTCGGAAACTCGCCGATCGTGCGAATGCCTTCCGGATTCACCACCTTGCCGAAGTTCGTCAGTTGGCGATAACGGCCCTTGTCGTGCGTGATCCAGTCGAAGAACTCGGTGCTATAGCCTTGCGTGAAGTCCGTGCCAATGCCAACCTGGTCTTCACCGATCAGATTCACCACGTATTCGATCGCTTCGATATAGTCTTCGACGGTCGCGTCCGGGCCACGCTTCAAGAACGGCGCGAACATCGTCACGCCCACGAAACCACCCGCGTCAGCGATCTCTTTCAGTTGCTCATCGCTCTTGTTGCGCGGATGCTCTTTCAGCCCCGACGGGCAGCAATGCGAGTAGCACACCGGCTTGTTCGAGGCCGCGATCGCTTCGGACGACGTCTTGCCGCCCACATGCGAAAGATCGACCATGATGCCAACGCGATTCATCTCCTGAATCACTTCACGGCCATAGCCCGACAGGCCGCCGTCACGCTCATAGCAGCCCGTGCCGACCAGATTCTGCGTGTTGTAGCAAAGCTGGACCACGTTCACGCCGAGGTCCTTGAAGGCCTCGATATAGCCGAGGTTGTCTTCGAACGCATGCGCGTTCTGGAAGCCGAAAATGATGCCGGTCTTGTTCTCTTTCTTCGCGCGCAGGATGTCGTCGGTGGTGCGCACAAGCGTCAGGATCTCGCCGTATTCGCGGATCTGCTGCTTCATTTCAGCGATGTTGTCGACGGTCTTCTGGAAGCTTTCCCAGACCGACACCGTGCAGTTCACCGCGGTTACGCCGCCCTTGCGCATGTCTTCGAACACCGAGCGCTCGAACTTCGAAATGTTCAGACCGTCGATGATGATGCTGTTGTCGTGCAGAGTGCTCATCGTTTGCTCCAGGCGTACTTAGTAGATGGGAAAGCGTTCGCACAGCGCGAAAATCTCGCGGCGCACGCGTTGTTCGGTTGCGGCATGGCCTTCCGGGTGATCACGCAGCGCATCGAGTACCTCGACGATCAGCCGCCCGACTTCGCGGAACTCACTCACGCCGAAGCCGCGCGTGGTGCCAGCCGGCGTGCCGAGGCGAACGCCGGAGGTGACCGTCGGCTTCTCGGTGTCGAAAGGAATGCCGTTCTTATTGCAGGTGATGCCTGCGCGTTCCAGTGCCTGCTCGACCTGATTGCCTTTGAGGCCCTTTGGACGCAGATCGACCAGCAGCAGATGGTTATCCGTGCCGCCCGTAACCAGATCGACGCCACCGGCTTTCAGCACTTCGCCGAGTGCCTGCGCATTCGCGAGCACGTTATCGATGTAGGTTTTGAAACCCGGTTGCAGCGCCTCGCCGAAGGCAACGGCCTTGCCGGCGATCACATGAATCAGCGGGCCGCCCTGCAAGCCCGGGAACACGGCGGAGTTGATCTTCTTGGCGATGTCTTCGTCATTCGTCAGTACAAAGCCGCCGCGCGGACCGCGCAACGTCTTGTGCGTGGTCGATGTGACGACGTGCGCGTGCTCGACCGGATTCTGATGACGCCCGGCCGCGATAATGCCGGCGATGTGTGCCATATCCACCATCAGCTTCGCGCCCACGCCATCGGCGATTGCGCGCAGCCGTGCGAAGTCCAACGCACGCGGATAAGCCGAGAAGCCGGCGATCAGCAGCGCCGGTTTGTGCTGCTGCGCGAGTTCTTCGATCTGCTCGTAATCGATCAGCATCGTGTGGCGATTCACGCCGTATTGGACCGCGTTGAACCACTTACCCGACATCGCCGGCTTGGCGCCGTGGGTCAGGTGCCCGCCCGCGTCGAGCGACATGCCGAGCACCGTGTCGCCCGGCTTCACCAGCGCGAGCATCACCGCGCCGTTGGCCTGCGCGCCGGAATGCGGCTGCACGTTGGCGAACTTCGCGTTGAAAATCTGCTTGATGCGATCGAGCGCCAGCGTTTCGATCACGTCGGCGTATTCACACCCGCCGTAATAGCGCTTGCCCGGATATCCTTCCGCGTACTTGTTGGTCAGCACCGAGCCTTGCGCTTCGAGCACCGCGCGCGACACGATGTTTTCCGACGCGATCAACTCAACTTGCGACTGCTGGCGCTCCAGCTCTTTCAAAATGGCGCCGCGCACCGCCGCGTCACGCGTGGCCAGCGATTCTTCGAAGAAAGGATTCGGGTTCGACATGGAAGGTCCGTGGGGTGGTTGGCGAAGGACCGGAAGCGGGTTGCTGATCGGGCTGTGAAGCCCTGCTGCCACCGGTCTGCATTGGGTCTATTCTTGACTCTCGCCCCGCGCGCCAATTTACGAATTCAGACGCGTTCTTTGCCTTTTCCGCCATGAGCGACCTTTTTCGACAAGTCGCGATGGCAGGTTTCGAACGATCGTTAGCGGTTCGCGCTTTTGCTGCACTGCAGCTGATCGTTGTGCGCAGTTCGGGTGCGCGTGTGGGCTCAAGTAGCTCCGTTCTGGTGCCGTTCGTTTAGCGATCCGACTGTATTGATGCGCAACCGAGGGTTTAGCCTGATGGCACGTTAGTTGCGCTAGTACTCAAAATTGCAGGAGTCGCTGCTCCCCACGGCGACGCGATATTACAGATTCGAAGGAATCATTTCCCCCATGTCCACCGATCGCACGGCGTCGTTGTCGCACTTTGCATTCATGCCGGTGCCGAACTTCACGATGATCGCGTTCACCAACGCGATCGAAGTTCTCCGCATGGCGAACTACCTGACTGGACAAACGCTTTACCGCTGGTCGATCGTGAGCCCCGAAGGCGGCCCGGTGACGGCGAGCAACGGCCTCTCGGTCGATACGGGTCCGGTCGAGTGTGTCGGTCAGCCGGATATCGTGTTCGTGGTCGGCGGCATCGACGTGCAGCGCGCCACCACCCCTGCCCATCTCGTCGCGCTGCGCCGATTCGCCCGCATGGGCAGCGTGCTCGGCAGCCTGTGCACCGGCACCTATGCGCTGGCGCGTGCCGGCTTGCTGGCCGGTTATGCGTGCGCGATTCACTGGGAGAACATGTCGGCGCTCAAGGAAGAGTTTCCCGACACGCGTTTTCTGAAAGAACTGTTCGTGATCGATCGCGATCGCGTTACGTGCACGGGTGGCGTGGCGCCGCTCGACATGATGCTCAACCTGATCACGCCGCGGGTCGGTACAGCGCGCGTCACGCAGATCGCGGAGCAGTTCATCGTCGAACATGTGCGCGATAACAGCGCACAACAGAAAATGCCGCTGGTGGCGCGGCTCGGTTCGGCCAATAAGTCTCTCTTCGAAGTGATCTCGCTGATGGAGAACAACATCGAAGAGCCGCTTTCGCGCGAAGAACTCGCGCGGCTCGCCGGTATGTCGCAACGGCAGTTACAGCGCCTGTTCCGCGAGCATCTGGGGATGACGCCCACGCATTACTATCTGACGCTGCGCTTGCGGCGCGCCCGCGAGTTGCTGCTGCAGACCGATATGTCGATCATGCACATCACGATGGCTTGCGGCTTCCAGTCGGCTTGCCACTTCTCGAAGAGCTACCGCGACGCGTTCGGCACCGCGCCGACGCGTGAACGGCGCAAGCAGGCGCCGTCGCTGGCCTCAGTGCCGGTGCTGGCGGCTTGAGTCGAATACCTCGCTGATAGAAGGTGATTGAAGGGACCGCGAATGCGGTCCCTTTTCGCGCCGTCAAGCCGCTTTCAGCAACCCGTGCGGGTCGATCACAAACTTCTTCGGCGCGCCGCCATCGAACTGCCGGTAACCGTCCGGGGCCTGGTCGAGCGAGACAACCGTCACGTTCACGATATCCGCAATCGGCAACCGGTCCCACAGGATCGCCTGCATCAGATTGTGGTTGTACTTCATCACCGGCGTCTGCCCCGTGTGGAACGAGTGCGACTTGGCCCAGCCGAGGCCGAAGCGGATGCTCAGGCTGCCTTTGCGGGCAGCGGCATCGGTGGCGCCCGGATCGTCCGTCACATACAGACCCGGAATGCCGATCGCGCCCGCGGCACGCGTGATTTCCATCAGCGAATTGAGTACCGTGGCCGGCGCTTCCTCATGAGAGCCGCTGCTGCCGTGACCGTGCGCCTCGAAACCGACGCAGTCCACCGCGCAATCCACTTCGGGCTTGCCGAGAATCTGTTCGATCTGCTCGCCGAGCGTCGCGTCCTTCGACAGGTCGATGGTCTGGAAACCCATCTTGCGAGCATGCGCGAGACGGGCCTCATTCATATCGCCGACGATCGTGCAGGCCGCGCCCAGCAAGCGTGCTGAAGCAGCCGCCGCCATCCCCACCGGCCCAGCGCCCGCAATATAAACGGTAGCGCCCGGCTTCACGCCTGCCATCACCGCTCCGTGATAGCCGGTCGGCAGAATGTCGGACAGACACGTCAGGTCGCGGATTTTCGACATCGCCTGCGCGTAATCGGGGAATTTCAGCAGATTGAAGTCAGCGTACGGCACCAGCACGTACTCGGCCTGGCCGCCGATCCAGCCACCCATGTCGACGTAGCCATAAGCGCCGCCCGCCCGCGACGGATTCACATTCAAACACACGCCGGTGTGCTGCGCCTTGCAGGTCGGACAGCGTCCGCAAGCGACGTTGAACGGTACCGACACCAGGTCACCAACCTTCAACGTTTCAACATCACGGCCCACCTCGATCACCTCGCCGGTAATCTCGTGGCCGAGTACCAGGCCGACCTCGGCGGTCGTGCGGCCACGCACCATGTGCTGATCGGAGCCGCAAATATTCGTGCTTACCACCTTCAGGATCACGCCGTGGCCGATTGACCGGCCACGCGGATCGACCATCTTCGGAAAGTCGATCGACTGCACTTCCACCTTGCCCTGCCCTAGATACACGACGCCGCGATTGCTGCTCATTTGTCTGTCTCCATGTCTCGTGAGCGGCGCGTCTGACTCTACGTGACGCGCCGTTCAACGAGCGTAGCGCCCGCTGAAACAAAGGACATGTACCGAACACGACACCGGTTTGGCAGGAACCGACACGCCGGACGCAACCCACGCCCATGCTGATGCAACCCGGTTTTTATTGATTGACCGTTCAATATAAAAAAACTAGTATTCCCCATCGAACACTTGGGCGGCTGGCCTGCGCCCGCCGCCTCCAGCCCTATGCCCAAACTTGGAATGCGCGAAATCCGCCGCGCCCAGCTGATCGACGCAACGCTGCTGACCATCGACCAGACTGGTCTCGCCGGTGCGACGCTCGCTTCGGTCGCGCAGCGCGCGAGCATTTCCACCGGCATCGTCAGCCACTATTTTGGCGACAAGGACGGTTTGCTCGAAGCCACCATGCGCCACGTGCTGCGCGATCTGTGGCAAGCCACGTCAAGACGGCGACGCGCGGCGAAGGCCGATCCTCGTTCGAAGCTTCGCGCAGTCGTCGCGGCAAATTTCGACGCCGAGCAGACCAGCGGCCCCGTCATGAAAACGTGGCTCGCGTTCTGGTCCGAGAGCATGCACAAGCCGCAATTGCGGCGGCTGCAATACGTAAACACGCGGCGCCTGAACTCGAACCTGTGCGCGGATTTTTCCAAAGCGTTGCCGCGTCCGGCGGCGCGCCGTGCGGCGAGCGGCCTCGCGGCGTTGATCGACGGGCTATGGCTGCGTGGCGCTTTGTCCGGTGAGCCGTTTGATACCAAGGCTGCACTGCGCGTGGCAAACGAATACATCGATCTGGTGCTGGAAGCACGTAACTAGACCAGCGAACATTTCCGAAAAAAGGAGCAAGTCATGGCGGTATTCGAAACGCAACGTCTCTATATAGGCGGCACCTATGTCGACGCGACCAGTGGCGAGACCTTCGACACGCTCGACCCCGCCACGGGCGAAACGCTCGCCGCCGTGCAACAGGCCTCAGCGGCGGACGTGGATCGCGCGGTGCAATCCGCACGCGACGGTCAACGCGAGTGGGCAGCGCTCACGGCGATGCAGCGCTCGCGCATCCTGCGCCGCGCAGTCGAGATCCTGCGTGAACGCAATGACGAACTCGCCGCGCTCGAAACGCGCGACACCGGCAAGGCGATTGCGGAGACTCGGGCGGTCGATATCGTCACCGGCGCGGACGTGATCGAGTACTACGCAGGGCTTGCTACCGCGATTGAAGGTCAGCAGATTCCGTTGCGGCCCTCTTCGTTTGTTTATACGCGGCGTGAACCGCTAGGTGTGTGCGCAGGTATCGGCGCATGGAATTACCCGATCCAGATCGCATGCTGGAAATCGGCGCCCGCGCTGGCAGCCGGCAACGCGATGATCTTCAAGCCAAGCGAAATCACGCCGCTGTCTGCACTGAAACTCGCCGAGATTTATACCAAAGCCGGTGTACCGGCAGGTGTGTTCAACGTCGTGCAAGGCGACGGACGCGTCGGGGCGATGCTCGCCGCGCATCCGGACATCGAAAAGATTTCATTCACTGGCGGCGTTGAAACTGGCAAGAAGGTGATGTCGCTGGCGGGCGCTTCGTCGCTGAAGGAAGTGACGATGGAACTGGGCGGCAAGTCCCCCCTGCTCGTATTCGACGACGCCAACCTCGAACGCGCCGCCGACATCGCGATGAGCGCCAACTTCTTCAGCTCCGGCCAGGTCTGCACGAACGGCACACGTGTATTCGTGCAGCGTAACGTGCTGGAACGGTTCGAAGCGCTGGTGCTGGAACGCGTAAAACGGATTCGCGTCGGCGCGCCCACGGACGCCGACACCAACTTCGGTCCGCTGGTCAGCGCCGCGCAATTGCAGAAAGTGCTTGGCTACATCGAAAGCGGCGTGCAGGACGGCGCGCGGCTCCTCGCAGGCGGCAAACGGCTGACGGAAGGCCACTTCGGCAACGGCCAGTACGTCGAGCCGACGGTTTTCACCGGCTGCCATGACAACATGCGCATCGTGCGCGAAGAAATCTTCGGCCCGGTGATGAGCATCCTCGTTTTCGACGACGAAGACGAAGCGATCTCGCGCGCCAATAACACCGCTTTCGGTCTTGCTGCGGGTGTTGTCACCGAGAACCTGGCGCGTGCGCATCGCGTGATTCATCGGCTCGAAGCGGGTATCTGCTGGATCAACACCTGGGGCGAGTCGCCCGCGGAAATGCCGGTGGGCGGCTACAAGCAATCGGGCGTCGGCCGTGAGAACGGCATCACCACGCTCGAACACTACACGCGCATCAAGTCCGTGCAGGTCGAACTCGGCCCGTATCAACCGGTGTTCTAAGGAGAGTTGGCGATGGCTTCGAACGAATACGACTACATCATCGTCGGCGCGGGTTCAGCGGGCAACGTGCTCGCCTCGCGCCTGACCGAAGACGCGGACGTGACCGTGCTGCTCCTCGAAGCAGGCGGCCCCGACTACCGTTTCGATTTCCGCACGCAGATGCCCGCGGCCCTCGCCTATCCGTTGCAAGGTCGGCGCTACAACTGGGCGTACGAGACCGACCCCGAGCCGCATATGAACAACCGACGCATGGAGTGCGGGCGCGGCAAAGGGCTCGGCGGTTCGTCGCTGATCAACGGCATGTGCTATATCCGCGGCAATGCGCTCGACTACGACGGTTGGGCAACACGCTCTGGACTGGAAAACTGGACCTATCTGGATTGCCTGCCGTACTTCCGCAAAGCCGAAACACGTGATGTCGGCGCGAACGCCTATCACGGCGGCGACGGCCCGGTCCACGTGACGACGAGCAAGCCCGGCAACAATCCCCTGTTCGCGGCAATGGTCGAGGCCGGCGTGCAAGCGGGTTTTCCGCGTACTGACGACCTCAACGGCTATCAGCAGGAAGGCTTCGGCCCAATGGATCGCACGGTCACGGCGAACGGCCGACGCGCCAGCACCGCGCGCGGCTATCTGGATCGTGCGAAGAAGCGTCCGAATCTGACCATCGTGACGCACGCCATGACCGATCGCGTGCTGTTCCTCGGCAAGCGTGCGATAGGCGTCACGTATCTGCATCACGGTAGTGCCGAAACTGCGCATGCTCGCCGCGAAGTGCTGGTGTGCAGTGGCGCGATTGCCTCGCCGCAATTGTTGCAACGCTCAGGCGTGGGCCGTTCGACGTGGCTGCGCGAACTCGACGTGCCGCTCGTGCACGATCTGCCGGGTGTCGGCGAAAATCTGCAGGACCATCTGGAGATGTACATCCAGTACGAATGCAAGGAGCCAGTTTCGCTGTATCCCGCGTTGCAATGGTGGAATCAACCTGCCATTGGACTTGAATGGATGTTTAACGGCACGGGTATTGGTGCGAGCAATCAGTTCGAAGCGGGCGGCTTCATCCGTACCCGCGATGAGGACCTGTGGCCGAACATCCAGTATCACTTCCTGCCCGTCGCGATCAACTACAACGGTTCCAACGCGATCAAGATGCACGGTTTCCAGGCGCATGTCGGCTCGATGCGCTCGCCAAGCCGTGGACGCGTGAAGCTCACGTCACGCGACCCTGCCGCGCATCCGAGCATCCTGTTCAATTACATGGCCGATCCGCTCGACTGGCGCGAATTCCGTGACGGGATCCGTATTACGCGCGAGATCATGCGGCAGCCGGCTTTGGATCGTTATCGCGGGCGTGAGTTGAATCCGGGCGCGGAGTTGACCACCGATGAGCAACTCGATGCTTTCGTTCGCATGCGTGCGGAGACCGCGTTTCATCCGTCGTGCTCGTGCAAGATGGGTTATGACGATATGGCTGTGGTGGACGGCGAGGGACGCGTGCATGGGCTTGATGCGCTACGCGTCGTCGATGCGTCGATCATGCCGCAGATCACAACCGGCAATCTGAACGCGCCGACGATCATGCTCGCGGAGAAGATCGCTGATCGGATTCGAGGGCGGGAGGCGCTGGCGCGGGTGGGGACGCCGTACTTCGTGGCGAATGGAGCGGTTTCGCGGAAGCGTGAAGTAGCGGCAGTCTAATCCGCGTCGACACCGACCATCGCCCCCACCAGAAGTAAAAAAGCCGCGAACATTTCGCGGCTTTTTTCGTGTTGGCTCAGAGGGTAAGCGGTTATTCTCAGACGAGACAGGACACTCGGTAAGCGTCACTCTCGCGCAGGACTCAACACCCCCTGCGCGTCCGGCTCAACCGCCTCCGACACCAAGGTCTCCAACGCCAGTCCACGCGTCTCGATCCCCATGATCCATACTGCCGCGGCCGCGATCACAAAACACATCGCGCCAAGCGAAAACACGCCGCCTTGCCCGAACATCGGCAGCACCACGCCGACCACGTAAGGACCAATCAAGGAACCCACACGGCCAATCGCCGATGCAAATCCTGACCCCGTAGCCCGTGCTCCCGTGCCGTAAAGCTCAGGCGTATAGGTGTAAAGCACCGCCCACATTGCAAACATAAAAAACTGCATCGCAAGTCCGGCGCAGATCAGCAGCGTCGGCGTTTGCGCGTGTAGCGCGGTTTGCCCGTAGACATAGGCCATCACCGCGCTGCCGGTCAGCGACGCGATACAGGTTGGCTTACGTCCCCAGCGTTCGACCAGCCACGCAGCGCAGATAAAACCCGGAATCCCGCCGAGCGAAATCAGTACCGTATACAGCACCGACTTCGTCACAGCGAAACCCGCTTGCTGCATCAAAGCGCCGAGCCACGACGTCAGCCCGTAAAAGCCGAGCAATGCAAAGAACCACAACGTCCACACCATGATCGTGCGGCGCCGGTAGGCTACGCTCCAGATCTCGCGGAATGCACTCGTGCCCTTCGCTGCCGGCGGTTCCTGCAACATCACCGGTGCGCGCAACTGGCTCAGTCCAGCCGCTTTCATCACCTTCACTTCGACCTCGGCGAGGATCTTGTCCGCCTCGGCGAGGCGTCCGCGATGCTCCAGCCAACGCGGCGATTCCGGCACAACGCGACGCACGATCAGCACGAACACGGCGGGAATCGCCAGAAGCGCAAACTCCATGCGCCACCCAAACGCCGGCAACACAAAATACGACACCACGCCTGCCGTGATAAACCCGAGCGGCCAGAAACCATCCATCAACGCGATCAGCCGTCCGCGTGACTTGGCAGGCACAAACTCGGACAAAAGCGTCTGAGCAATGGGAAACTCCATGCCCATGCCAATACCAAGCAGCACGCGATAGAAAATCAGCGCTTCGACGCTCTGCGCGGTAGAGCACAGATACGACGCGAGCCCCCACAGCACCATGCTCCACTGAAACACGGGGCGGCGTCCGAAGCGATCGGCCAGTAAGCCTGCGACGGCCGCGCCGATCACCATACCGAAGAAGCTCGCGCTCGCGACCAACCCCGCCGTCGCGCTCGACAGATGGAATTCGCTCCTGATCGAACCGAGCACGAAGGTCATCGTGCCGAGATCGACCGAGTCGAAAAAGAACGCGATCGCGATGATGATGAAAATGGTCCGGTGATATCCGGAGAACGGCAGTCGTTCGAGTCTGGCGGCTGCGCTCGCGCGAGGCTGAAAAACGGTAGACATGTCATGCCCTCGTTGATGCGGCGGCTGCCGCGTGGACGTTCCGATCAGTGCGTATTCAGTAGACGCCGACATAAATCGGCCACATAGAAGAAATACGTCATTGGGATGGAACGAGGGCGTCGTTAGGGCCGCAACCGCGCACGCGCAGCGCCGGCAATCCGCGCAAGCGCATCCGCACTCAAGCGAGCGGCGATCTTCTCAACGTATTCGTGATGCCGCGATTGCAGCGGTGCGCCCAACTGCTGTGCAAGGAGATAGCGGATCAATGCGATGCGCCGGTGCCGCAATACGATGCTCTGATCGAGCAGCTCGAGCGCGGCATGGGCATCGCCCTGTTGGCACGCGCGTTCGGTGAGACGCGCGGTGGCTAGACGTGTCGACGTCATGTCAGTCGGCGGTCGGGAGAGCCGCGAGCGGTGCTTGATAAGCCAAACACCGCTCGCCGCGCTTCACGACATCAGCGGCTCGGCCGCATCGAGCATGATTTTGACAAAGTAGTCCGCAAAGCTGCGGCGCACGACGATATCGAAGCTGTCCGCGCCGGTGGGCAACAACGTCATCGACGCTTTGAAGTAATGACTCTGCGCGCACTGCCCTTCGCCGAACAGTTTCGGATGCAGATCGAGCGGACAACCGCGCGCCAGCACCTCACGCGTACGCGTGCCGCTAATTTCGAGCATCGTATAGCCGCTTCCGATATCCACCGCCGACGCGAACACGCCCACAAATGCTGCACCAAGCTTTGCCTGCAACGGTGCGGTACGCGTCGCGTCGTGCGCCATGGCCGAGCGCACCAGCCACTCGTCGGGGCCGAGCCACAGCATGTCGTAGCCATTGCCGTGCGCAATAGTGTTCGCCTTCTCAGGCGGCCGGCAGCCGATCACGCTTTCCACCGCGCTCACGAACGCCGCGTCGCGCGTGTCGCCACGCACGTTCACCAGTTCCAGGAACGGCCGCTCGCTCAAACGGAACGCCGCCGACACCGTCGCCTGATGCTTCTTCAGCAGCGCATCCGCGCCCACCAGCGGCGACTCCTGCCACACGCCCGTTTGCTGGCCGACAGCGCGATCCACCGCCGACACCGTCCCTCTTGTTTCATTCCACATGTTGACGTGCTCCTTCGCTGTCGTAGAACACCGAGCTGGTGACCTTGGCCGCAATCTGTCTGCCGCTCGCGAGCGGAATTGTGACTGTTTCGCCGATCTTGTCGAGACCGCCCTTCACTACCGCCATGGCAATCGAACGCTTCAGGATCGGACTGTAATAGCTCGACGTGACGTGGCCGAGCATCGGTGCGGTATCGCCCTGGAACGGACCCGCGACGATCTGTGAGCCTTCAGGGATCACGAACGACGGATCGTCCGCGAGCAGCCCGACCAGTTGCTTACGCCCCGCCTTCGCCGTATCCGAGCGCGTCAATGAACGCTTGCCGAGAAAGTCTTTCGACTTCGCGACCAGCCCGCCCATGCCGAGGTCGTACGGCGTCATGGACCCATCCGTGTCCTGCCCGACGATGATGTAGCCCTTCTCAGCACGCAGCACGTGCATGGTTTCCGTGCCATACGGCGTGATGTCGAATTCCGCACCCGCGGCCATCAGCGCCTCCCACACCGCGCGGCCGACGTTCGCGGGGACGTTCACTTCATAAGCCAGTTCGCCCGAGAAGCTGATCCGCATCACGCGCGATGCCGCACCCGCCACGGTGCCTTCGCGATAGCTCATGAACGGGAACGCCGCGTTCGCAAAATCGATGTCGTGGCAAACCTTCTGCAGGACCTTGCGGCTGTTCGGACCCACCACGGCAAACGTCGCCCAATGATCCGTTACGGAAGCGAGCCGCACGCGCATGTCCGGCCACTCGGTTTGCAGCCAGCGTTCGAGCCACGTCAGCACGCGTGCCGCGCCGCCCGTGGTGGTCGTCATCATGTAGTGCTGGTCGGCGAGACGCACCGTCACGCCGTCGTCGAAGATCATGCCGTTTTCGTCGAGCATCAGGCCGTAGCGGCACTTGCCGACTTCCAGCTTACTCCACGGATTCGTATAGACCCAGTTCAGCAGCTTCGCCGCATCGGGGCCTTGAATGTCGATCTTGCCGAGCGTCGAAGCATCGAGAATGCCGACGCTCGTGCGCACCGCGAGCGACTCGCGCGCCACTGCGGCATGCATGTCCTCGCCGGCCTTTGCGAAGTACCAAGGGCGCTTCCAGTTGCCCACGTCCTCGAACGCCGCACCGTTTTCCACGTGCCATTCGTGCACGGCGGTCTTGCGCACCGGATCAAGAAACTCACCCAGCTCGCGGCCCGCAAACGTGCCGAACGTAACCGGCGTGTAGTTCGGACGGAACGTTGTCGTGCCTGTTTCGGGAATCGTTTTGCCGAGCGCCTGCGCGAGAATCGCCATGCCGTTGATGTTGCCAAGCTTGCCCTGATCGGTGCCGAAGCCCATCGCCGTATACCGCTTCACGTGCTCGACCGATTCGAAACCTTCGCGCGCCGCGAGAAAAATATCGGCTGCCGACACGTCGTTCTGGAAGTCGACGAACTGCTTCGGCCCGCGCGTCGCCAGTTCGCGGCCGCCGACCAGCCACAGCGGCTGCATCTTCGTTTCGCTAACCTCGGCGACGTGCACGGGATTCGGCCGCGCAACGATGTGACCCGCCGCACGCGCAGCCTCGACACCGGCATCGACCGCGAAGCGAATCCCTTGTCCCAGCGTGAAATCGCCGGCACACGCACCAACGCTCGTCTCCGCCTGCATCGCCTTGCCCGGCACGAAGCACGCCTTGTCGTCATGCCAGTGCGCCTTGCCGCCCGATTGCGCGAATAGGTGCAGCACCGGGCTCCAGCCACCGGACATCGCGAGCAGATCGCAGGGCAGTTCGCCCTGCTTCGCACCGACCTGTCCGTTCGAATACGACGCGACTTCGACCGAGGCAACCCGCAGCTTGCCGTGCGCCGCTGTCACAGCCACACCGTTCATCACCTTGACGCCATAGCGCCGAGCGAGCGCGGGCAGCGTGCCCTTCGATTCGCCCGCGCGCGGATCGATTACCGTCACCAGGGCACCGGCCGTTTTCAGATCGAGCGCACATTGATAACCGTCGTCGTTATTCGTGAACACGACGGCATTGCGGCCCGGCAGCACCGCGTAGCGATGCAGATAGGTGGACACAGCCGAGGCCAGCATCACGCCCGGCAGATCGTTGTTGCCGAATACGATCGGCCGCTCATGCGCGCCTGTTGCGAGAATCACGCGTTTCGCGCGGATCTTCCACATCAGTTCGCGCGTACCCTTTCTCTGCGACACCGGCAGATGCTCGGTGAGCCGCTGCGTGACAGTGATGAGGTTATGGTCCTGGTAACCGAATGCGGTGCTGCGGCACAGGATCGTCACGTCCGGCATCTGCCGCAACTCGTCTTCGATCTTGTGGACCCATTGCAGCGCCGGTTTGCCGTCGATCTCCGCGCGGCACGACAGCAGCGAGCCGCCGAGTTCCAGCTGATCGTCGATCAGCGTGACGCGTGCGCCAGACAATGCTGCTGCATGCGCGGCCGCCAGCCCCGTCGGGCCACCGCCGACCACCAGCACGTCGCAATGCGCAAAGCACTTGTCGTAACGGTCCGCATCGGTTTGCTCGGGCGCCTTGCCGAGACCAGCTGCATCGCGAATCACTTCCTCATATTTCGGCCAGAACTTGCGCGGCCACATGAAGGTCTTGTAATAGAAGCCCGCCGGAATGAAGCGTGCGAACTTCTGATTGATCGCCATGCGGTCTTTTTCGATGCTCGGCTGCGCGTTCACGCTGGTCGCGACGAGTCCCTGATACAACTCCACTTCGGTCGCACGTGCGTTCGGCACCGTGTACGCGCCGGTTTCGAGCTGCACGACCGCATTCGGCTCTTCCACCCCCGCCGTCACGATGCCGCGCGGCCGGTGGTACTTCCAGCTGCGCGCCACGAAGTGCTCACCGTTCGCGAGCAGCGCGGACGCGAGCGTGTCGCCCTGATAGCCCTGAAACTTGCGCCCGTTGAACGTGAAGTTCAGTACGATCGCGCGGTTGATGCGCCCACCGCTGGGGAGTCGGTCTTTCTGGCTCATGGTGCCTTGCCCTCGTGTGCCTTGTCTTGTGCGTTAGCCTCGTTGCTGTCCATCGCAAGCAGCGGACGTTCGAACGTCTCGTAGCCCTGAATCTCGTAGCTCACGGTGTCGCGCTGAGCCTTGAACCAGCGGCGGCATCCTTGCGCGTGCATCCATTGCTCGCGATGCACGCCGCGCGAATTCTTGCGCATGAACAGGTAGTCGCCCCATTCCTTGTCGGTGAGTTTGTCGGTGTCGAGCGGACGCGCAATATCCGCTTCGCCGCCGCAGGAAAATTCGGTTTCGGCGCGTGGCCCGCACCAAGGGCATTCGATCAGCAGCATCTGGTTTTCCTAATGTGCGTTAGTGGGCAACAGCGGCAGCGCCGTGCTCGTCGATCAGATGGCCGGTATAGAACCGATCCAACGAAAACGGCGCGTTCAGCGGATGCGGCTCGTCCTTCGCGATCGTGTGTGCATAAGCCCACCCGGACCCGGGCGTTGCCTTGAAGCCACCCGTACCCCAGCCGCAATTGAAATAAAGCCCCTTCACGTCGGTCTTGCTGATAATCGGGCACGCATCCGGCGATACATCCACGATGCCGCCCCACTGGCGGTTCATCCGCACGCGCGAAAACACCGGGAACATTTCAACGATCGCTTCGAGCGTGCCTTCGATGATCTGGAAGCTGCCGCGCTGACCGAAGCCCGTGTACTGATCGACGCCCGCGCCAATCACCAGGTCGCCCTTGTCGGACTGGCTGATGTACGCGTGCACCGCGTTCGACATCACCACCGTATTGACGACCGGTTTGATCGGCTCCGAGACCAACGCCTGCAAAGGATGGCTCTCCAGAGGCAAACGGATACCCGCCATATCAGCGAGCGACGAGGTGTTACCCGCCGCGACCACCGCAACCTTCTTCGCCTTGATGAAACCCTTGGTGGTATCCACGCCAACCACCTGGCTGCCGTCGCGGCGAATCCCCGTGACCTGGCAGTTCTGCACGATATCGACACCATGCTGATCCGCGCCGCGTGCGAAGCCCCACGCCACCGCATCGTGGCGGGCCACACCGCCGCGGCGTTGAATCGACGCCCCGAGCACCGGATAGCGGCTGTTCAGATTGATGGTCGGCTCGATTTCCTTGATCTGCTCCGGCGTGAGGAATTCGGCATCCACGCCGTTCAGCCGGTTTGCATTCACGCGGCGCTCGGTGTCGCGCACGTCCTGCAAGGTGTGCGCGAGGTTCATCACGCCGCGCTGGCTGAACATCACGTTGTAGTTAAGGTCTTGCGACAGACCTTCCCACAGCTTCATCGCCTTTTCGTAGAGCGCGGCCGATTCGTCCCACAGGTAATTCGAACGCACGATCGTCGTATTGCGCGCGGTATTGCCGCCGCCAATCCAGCCTTTCTCCAGCACGGCGATATTGCGCACGCCATGCTCCTTCGCGAGGTAATAGGCAGTGGCGAGGCCATGCCCGCCGCCGCCGACGATCACGACGTCGTATTCACGCTTAGGCTCCGGGCTCTTCCACTGACGCTCCCAGTTCTCGTGATACGACATCCCGTTGCGCAACAGGCTGAATATCGAATAGCGGCTCATTGTTGGTCCTTTGGGTCCTGTTGTTACTCTTTGATTCTCAACTTGTTCAACACTCGATGACGTTCACGGCGAGTCCACCGCGCGACGTCTCCTTGTATTTGGTCTTCATGTCCGCGCCGGTTTCGCGCATCGTCTTGATCACGTTGTCGAGCGACACGTAGTGCTGGCCGTCGCCTTTCATCGCCATGCGCGCCGCGTTGAGCGCCTTGATCGCGCCCATCGCATTGCGTTCGATGCAGGGAATCTGCACGAGCCCGCCAACCGGGTCGCAGGTCATGCCGAGGTTGTGTTCCATGCCGATCTCGGCGGCGTTTTCGACTTGCGTCGGCGTACCGCCCATCACGGCAGCGAGCGCCGCGGCGGCCATCGAACACGCAACGCCCACCTCGCCCTGGCAGCCCACTTCGGCGCCGGAGATCGAAGCGGTTTCCTTGTAGATGATGCCGATCGCCGCGGCCGTCAGCAGGAAGGTGACGATGCCCTCGTCATTCGACGCATGCATGAACTTCACGTAGTAATGCAGCACCGCCGGAATCACGCCGGCCGCGCCGTTGGTCGGCGCCGTGACGACGCGCCCGCCCGCCGCGTTTTCTTCGTTCACGGCCATCGCGTAGAGGTTGACCCAGTCGAGCATCGACAGTGGATCGCGCAGCGATTCTTCCGAACGGAAACGCAACTGCGCGCACAGGTCGGCCGCACGGCGCTTCACGTGCATCGGGCCCGGCAACTCGCCACGCACCTTGCAGCCACGCTCGACGCAGGCGGACATGACGCGCCAGATCGTCAGCAGCCCTTCGCGCACTTCCTGTTCGGTGCGCGACGCGCATTCGTTGCGCAGCGTAACCTCGGCGATCGACAAACCGGTTTCGCGGCATACACGCATCAGATCGTCGCCGGTGCGAAACGGGAACGGCACTTCCGCCCCAGCACGCAGGCCATTGACGCGATCACCTTCGCGGTTGATCACAAAGCCGCCGCCGATCGAGTAATACTCCTTCTCCACCAGCAACTGGCCGTTCTCGTCGAAGGCCTGAAAACGCATGCCGTTCGGATGCACGATGCTCGAACCGGGCGCGCCCGGCATTAGCTTGCGAAAGAAGCCGAGTTGTTCGCGCTCGTCGAATTTGACCGGATGCTTGCCGAGCAGCACCAGCTGCTTCGTTTCGCGAATCGCCTGCAGGCGCGGTTCGATCACGTCCGGGTCGATCAGATCGGGCAAATTGCCTTCGAGGCCGAGCAGCACCGCCTTGTCCGTGCCATGCCCTTTCCCGGTCGCGCCGAGCGAGCCGAACAGCTCGACCTTGACGCGCCGCACGAAGCTCAGCAGATTGGCGTCTTCGATATGCGAGGCGAAGCGGCACGCAGCAATCATCGGCCCGACGGTGTGCGAGCTGGAGGGACCGATGCCGATCTTGAACAGATCGAAGACGCTGACGTTCATGGCGTGCCTTATACGTTGCGATACTTAGGGTGCCGGGTTTGGCTTGAACTAGCCCCTATTGCACCGCACGTCAAATTGGACCGATAGAATAAAAACGGCATGACAGTGGGATAGTGGCGTCAAGCAGGCCGCCGGCCAAGCGCTGCGGCGGATTTGCGATGACTTCTGACGCATTTGCGACATGAGCCGCTTAAGCGTCCCTGTCCCCGGTGCTATGCTTGTTTCAACCTCTTTCCCTTGCTGGCTGCATGCATGAATTCCGCTGAACCGCTTCCGCTTCAATCGATCGACGGCACCTCGAAGCAACGCATCCGCTTCGGCATCATCCTGCTGCCGAACTTCACGCTGACGGCGTTCTCGGGTTTCGTCGACCTGTTGCGCCTGTCCGCGGACGAAGGCGACTTCAGCAAGCCCGTGCGCTGCTCGTGGAGCGTGATAGGGGAAACCCTCGCTCCGGTGCGTGCCAGTTGCGGGATCCAGATCACGCCGTGGGAAACGTTCGACAACGCCGAGCCCTTCGATTACGTCGTGGTGGTGGGTGGCCTGCTGCATTCGGGGCCGGCTGCGAACGATGCGACGCTGGCCTTCATCCGTCGCGCCGCCGCCACCGATGCGACGCTCGTCGGCATGTGCACCGGCGTGTTCTCGCTGATGCGTGCTGGCGTGCTGGAAGGCCACCGCATCTGCGTAAGCTGGTTTCACTACTGGGATTTCATCGAGCGCTTTCCGTCGGTCAATGAGGAGGCGCTGGTGGCGGATCGGCTATTTGTGATCGATCGCCGGCGCATTACGTGTTCCGGTGGGCGGGCATCGATCGACGTGGCGGCCGCGATTCTGCTGCGTCACTTCGAAACGGCCACGGTGCAGAAGGCGTTGCGGATTCTGCTGGTGGACGATATGCAGAAGGGCAATGCGCCGCAGCCGCATCCGCCGGGGTTGGCGCCTGCCGCGCATCCGAAGGTGAAGCGCGCGATTCTGCTGATGGAACAGCATGTGGGGCGATCGTTATCGCTCGATGAACTGGCGCGCAAACTCGATCTGTCGCCGCGTCAGCTCGAAAGGCTCTTCAAGGCGCAAACCGGCAAGGCGCCGCAGGCCTATGCGAAGCAGGTGCGTTTGCGCACTGCCGCCTGGCTGCTGACGAGTTCGGATAAAACGGTGGCGGACATCGCGTCGAGTTGCGGCTTTTCCGATGCCTCGCATCTGGGCCGAGAGTTCCGCAAGCAATTCGGTTTGCCGCCGATGATGTACCGCGAGCAACGCGGTACGGCGGCTGAAGTGGATGACGGCTCGGGCTATGACGAAACCTTTCCGGGGCGGGCTCAGGCGATTTGAGGGCGGTATTTGTTGATTTGTTGTCCGGGTTTTTCAGTCCCGCTTTCGCGCCGCCGGAGCGGCGCGAAAGCTAAACCCAAACGCTCGACTCTCAACCTTCACTTCCCCGCAACATAAGCCTTCACCGCCGGCAACCCATCCTTCCCGTCAAAGGTCTTCACGCCGGCAAGCCACTTGTCGAGCACAGCCGGATTCGCTTTCAGCCAGTCCTTTGCCGCTTTGTTCGGATCCGTCTTGTTCATGATCGGCAGCATCACGTGGTTTTCGATATCCGTCGTGAACTGCAGGTTCGACACGAGCTTCGCGACGTTCGGGCAACGCGTCGAGTAATCGCTCGGCGTGACCGTCAGCACTTTGGCTTCGCCGTAGTTCGGGCCGAACACGTCGTCACCGCCGGACAGATAGTCGATCTTCATCTGCACGTTCATCGGATGCGGTTCCCAACCGAGGAACACGATCGGCTTCTTGTCCCGAACCGCGCGATTCACTTCGACCAGCATGCCCGCCTCGCTCGACTCCACCAGCTTGAACTTGCCGAGGCCGTACTGGTTGCTGTCGATCATCTTCTTGATCAGCGCATTGCCGTCGTTACCCGGCTCGATGCCATAGATTTTGCCGTCGAGCTTGTCGTAGTTCTTCGCAATGTCCGCGAAGGTTTTGATGCCAGCCTGATACGCGTAGTCCGGCACGGCCAGCGTGTATTTCGCGCCCGTCAGGTTCGGCGTAGGCAGCACGGTGAGCTGGCCGGCCTTCTTGAACGGATCGATCATCGGGTCCATGGTCGGCGACCAGTAGCCGAGGAACACGTCGATCTGCTTGCTCTTCACACCCGCAAAGGTGATCGGCACCGAAGCGATGGTTTTGGTCGGCTTGTAGCCGAGCCCTTCAAGCACGGTCGAAGCGAGACCGGTCGTTGCCGCGATATCGGTCCAGCCGACATCGGCGAACCGGACGTCCCGGCAGGTGGCAGGTTCCGCGGCAAGGACAGATGACATCGACAGCGCGCACAACGACGCAGCCCACAAACGTTTCATGGCGATCCCTTTGGGTGATTGATGCTTTACTGGTTTTAATAATCGAATCGGATTTTCAAAGTGCGACTTCTTGCGTCGACTTCATTGACGTCAACTCACTTACGCAGACTCTTTTACGCCGACAAGCGTCGCTCCACACTCGGTGCGTGACCGAACTGCGCGCGATAGGCCTTACTGAAATGACACGGCGAATGAAAGCCGCATACAGCCGTTACTCGCGCAATCGACGCATCCGTATTGCGCAGCAGTTCACGCGCACGACGCAAACGCAGCGTCAGGTAATAGTGCGTCGGCGACACGCTCAGAAACATCTTGAACATCCGCTGCAAATGACGTTGCGACAGATGCACGAGCCGCGCGAGCTCATCGAGCGACAACGGCTCTTCGATATTCGCTTCCATCAAGCGCACGACTTCGATCAATTCCGCCCGCGAGAAGCCGACCCGCGCATCGACGGGAATATGCTGATAATCCGTCGAACCACGAATCCGCTCGACGATGAACTGCTCGGATACTTGCGCCGCGACTGCATGGCCGAGGCGCATGCCCACCAGGTTCAGCATCAGATCGAGTGGCGCGGTGCCGCCGGTGCAGGTCATCCGGTCACGGTCGATCACGAACAGTTCATCAGCAAAACGCACGTGCGGGTAACTCTTGTGCAAAGGCGACATGTCTTCCCAATGCACGGTACAGCGATAACCGTCGAGCAGATTGGCAGCCAGCAGCGCATACGGTCCCGTACAAATGCCTCCAAGCGGAATACCCTTCGACGCAACGTCTTGCAGCAACGCGATGATCGTCTCGTCCACGTAGTCGCGCACATGCCAGCCGGCGCAGACGATCAGTACATCCGGCATGCCCGCTTCGGCCAGCGTCGTGGTCGGCTTCACGGTGATGCCGTTACTCGCTCGCGCCGGCTCGCCGTCCGGCGTAATCACCGACCATGTGTAGTGCTGCGCGCGGCCCACGTAGTTGGCCATGCGCAGCACCTCGACCGCGCTTGTGAACGCGATCATCGAAAAGTTCGGCAACGTCAGAAAACCGAAGTGCGCGAGCCCGGACAGCGGCGAATCGGATGGGGCCTCAACAACTGGAGAGATCGCGTCGCGCTTCATAGGCGGCTCAGCCGTGCTGGGCCGCCGGCGCCCGGCGCACCTTCATGACGCTGCGCAAGCCCGACAACAGAGGCGCCCGCGCCGTACCCGGCGAGCGGCCGAAGCTTTCCGTGATGCGGTCGAGAATGATCGCCAGCATCACCACCGAGAGGCCGCTTTCAAAACCCAGGCCGATATCGAGCCGTTGAATACTCGCCAGCACGTCGTTGCCGAGACCGCCCGCGCCGACCATCGAGGCGATGATCACCATCGAGAGCGCCATCATGATGGTCTGGTTCACGCCGGTCATGATCGACGGCAGCGCATTCGGAAACTGCACCTTGTAGAGCAATTGCAAGGGCGTGCAGCCGAACGCCTGCCCTGCTTCGACGATTTCGCGATTCACATGCTTGATGCCGAGCGACGTGAGACGCACCGCAGGCGGCATCGCGAAGATCACCGTGGAAAGAATCCCCGGCACGCGGCCGAGACCGAACAGCATCGCCGCCGGAATCAGGTAGACGAACGCGGGCATGGTCTGCATCAGATCGAGCACGGGACGCACCATCATTTCGACGGTGCGGCTCTTCGCGGTCCAGATGCCGAGCGGCACGCCGAGCAGCAGACTGATCAAGGTCGACGACAGCGTGAGACCGAGCGTGATCACCATCTGATCCCAGAAGCCGGTGCCGTAGATCAGCAGCATCGCCAGCAAGGTGAACAGCGCGAAACGCCAGCCCACCCGCCACAAACCGACACCGACGAAAAACGCCATCAGCGCCCACATCGGTACCGCTTGCAGGCCGTGCTCGATCAGCGCGGCAAAACTCTCGATGACCTTGCCGATCGAGTCGAAGGTTTTAGCGTCGTGGTCGAGCAGGTAGTGAACGCCGTGATCGACCCAGGCGCCAAGTGGAATGACTTCAGACATGGGAACCTCGATGGCGCGTGAGAACGTTCAGCACGTTCGTCTTGTTGACCGAACCGCAGTAGGAGCCGTCCGCTTCGACGACCGGCAGCGGCGCACGGCTCGCCACCACGCGCTCGACGACGTCGTCCAGCGGCGTGGTGCGGCGGATGCACTCGATGTGATTGAGCTGCGGCGACGCGCTGCCCATCGCATCGCGGCACACGAAGCCGCGGAACTTGCGCTCGCTGTCGAGTACGAACGCGTATTCGGCGCTGCCGTTGAGCGTCGCGGCCACGCTCGAGGCGTCGATCTGCGGCGAATGCTGCATGAGCGGCACGGCGTCCGTCTGCATCAGGTCGCCGGCCGTCAGATAGCGGCTGGTGTCGATGCCTTCGAAGAACGCGCGCACGTAGTCGTCGGCGGGATTGGTGATGATTTGCTGGGGCGTGCCGACCTGGACGACCTTGCCGCCTTCCATGATCGCGATCCGGGTGCCGATGCGCATCGCCTCTTCCAGATCGTGCGAGACGAACAGGATGGTGCGCTGCTGCTCGCGTTGCAGATCGAGCAGCACGTTCTGCATTTCCTTGCGCTTCAGCGGATCGAGTGCGGAGAACGCCTCGTCCATGATCATCAGCGACGGGTTGACCGCCAGCGCCCGCGCCAGCCCGACGCGTTGTTGCATGCCGCCGGATAGCTGGGCCGGCAGCTTTTGCGCGAACGGCGCGAGGCCGACCTGCTCGAGCACGGTCATGGCGCGCTTCTCGCGCTCCTTCTTGCCGATGCCCGCCACTTCCAGCCCGAACGCGGCGTTGGACAGCACCGTACGCTGTGGCATCAGCGCGAAGGACTGGAACACCATGCTCATGTCCTTGCGGCGCAGCGCCGTCAATTCCGCGCGCGGCACGCTGGCCACGTCGCGGCCGTCGATCAGCACCTTGCCGGCGGTCGGCTCGACGAGACGGTTGATCAGGCGAATCAGCGTCGACTTGCCGGAGCCCGACAGGCCCATCAGCACGAAGATCTCGCCTTCCTTGACTTCGAACGATACGTTGTGGACGCCGACTATCTGACCGGTGCGCGCGAAGACTTCTTCTTTGGTTGCGCCGCCTGCCAGCATGCCGATCGCCTGTTTCGGGTTGGTGCCGAACACCTTGCACAGCCCTTCGACCACGACCTTGGGGGAATTCATTGAATGCTCTCCGTTGTCGACCGGGGTTAGCGCATTAGCCCCTACTCCGGTCCCATGCAAGACTTTGCTGCGGTGGCGGACGTCCGTCCGCGCTGTGCATACATAGTTGCCAGAAAAAAGTACGCCTAGCCGACTATTTGCGACAACCACATGTGGAAATGCGACACCGCCCGTGCGCGGGCGTCGGCTGGTGGCGAGTGAAGCCTTGCTGGCCAAGGGTTTGCGGGGTGTTGGAGGGGTTGACCGGCCGTGTCGCGCCAGAGCAAGTGAGGGCGGTCTGGCGGAAAAAAAACTATGCGGACGACGTGGCAGGCGCATTTTGCCGCAACGCAGCAAGCGCACCGCCGCTCAGCGACTGTCGTTGCGCGTCCGCGACGTGGGCGCCAAGATCAGTTATCGAAGCTCAATGACGGGCGCGAACCACCTGCAGCAGACGGTCCGCCCGCGAAAAATACCAGACCGCAAGGCCGCCCAGCACGGGGTACATGCAACACAGGCGCGCTAGCGCCCAAACCTCAGCAGAAAAGCCCATCGCGATTCCCCGCCCATCGTAGATGCCATTCGGCAAAATTTGAAACGGCGCGACCTGGCTATTGATTGCTGGTTCGAGCCGAAAACAGCGCCGCTGGTTACGCGCAGTGGAGGAAAACCGGCGGTCTGGCCGGTTCATCGTGCACGGAAATCATTAGGGCAACCTTAAGGCTGCGCGCCGTTACGCCGTGTTACCAATCTCGCATCCCTCTTGCACCTGCAAACCGCGGCCCTGCCTAAACTGCGCACCATCTTCACTGCCATCGCCTGCCATCTTCGGGCGAAAAGAAAAACATGCGCAAGAACCTATTATCAGTGATTCTCGGCGGCGCGATATTAGTGGCTTCCACAGTCGCTTCCGCGCACGTTGACGTGGGCATCGGCATCGGCATTCCCGGGCCGGTTTTCGTGCCTGCGCAACCGGCTTACATTGCGCCTCCGCCGGTCGTTTATGCGCCCCCGCCGGTGGTGGAATATGGCTACGGCTACGGCGACGACTGGCGTGCCCGTGAATGGCATGAGCGGCAGGAGTGGCGCGAACGGCAGTGGCGCCACCATGAGCATGAGGAGCACGAGCGCGAATGGCGTGAACGCCATGGTTGGGGGGATGGGGATTGAAAACGCGGAAGAAAGTTGTTTGAGCGCCCCTAAGGAGAAGTTAAGGAAAGCTTCTTATTCTGTGGGTACGCGTCGACCGGAATGGTCGGCGCGGCACCATCACACTATTGGAGAGCCTTCATGAAAGCACTCAAACACGTCATGCTCATTGCTTCGATCGTCGCCATCCCTACCCTGTCGTTTGCGCAGCAGATGAACACACCGACGAACGACACAACACCGACACCAACCGTCTCGATGCAAGACACGCAGAACAATCAGGCGGGTACGCAATATCAGCAGCCCTCACACAAGACGTCGGGCTATGGTGACAGCTCAGGTTACGGCGCACCCGCTACAAGCTTTTCGCAATCTTCGACGATGCATTTCGCGGGTAAGGACTCGCGACTGTTCAAGCATTGAATACGCGCGATGATGCGTCGCACTTCGGCGCCGTCTCCGCGCTAACCATTGTTCGCACCATGTCAGCGGACAACAATTAGCGCGGGAGCGAGGCACATCGTCAATCGGGAAACCGATCAGAAAGCCAGCGAGATCATTGCGGCGCAGGAGCCGCCCGATATCCTCGCCGGCCGATAGCCAACGCGAGCATGGCCGATACCGCAAGACTCGCCGCCACCACATAAAGTCCTGCGGCATATCCCCCCGTCACACTCTTCAGCCAGCCGATCGCAAACGGACCGACGAAACCGCCAAGATTGCCGATCGAGTTGATCATCGCGATACCAGCCGCTGCACCGGCGCCAGAGAGGAACGTGCTCGGCATGGCCCATAGCGGCGCCTTGGCCGCGCTGATGCCCACGTTCACGAGAATCAGCGCGAGCACCACCGCAAGGACGGTATCCGCAAAGCCCGCCCACGCGAGTCCGACGCCGGCTGCGACGCACGGAATCACCACGTGCCACGTGCGCTCGCCGGTGCGATCCGAGTGGCGTGCCCACACCACCATGCCGATCACAGCCAGTACGCTCGGAATCGCGTTCAACGCGCCGGTACCGAGTGCGCTAAAGCCGAATTGACGAATGATCAGCGGCGCCCACAGTCCGAGCGTATAGAGTCCTGCCGAGGTGCCGAAGTAAATCATCGACATGATCCACACGCGCGGGTCGCGCAGCGCGGCGAGCGCACCCGCCGCGTGGCCTGCCTGCGATTCACGTCCCGCGCGTTCTTCGCGCAAGGTTGCGACGAGCCACGCTTTCTCATCCGCGGCAAGCCACTTCGCCTTCTCCGGCGAATCGGTGAGCGCTTTCAAAACCACGAACCCGAGTACGACAGCAGGAATTGCCTCGATAAGGAAAAGCCATTGCCAGTCTTTCAAGCCGAACAGGGCCGGCATCTGCATGATGGCACCTGAAATGGGTGACCCGATTGCCGTCGACAACGGCGCGGCCGCCATGAACGCGGCCGCCGCAACGGCACGCTGCCGTGCGGGAAACCACTGGCTGAGATAAAGAATGATGCCGGGGAAAAAGCCGGCTTCGGCCACACCGAGCAAAAAGCGCAGCGTATAGAACGAATTCGGCCCGACGACAAACGCGGACGCCGCCGACACCAGCCCCCACGTCACCATCACACGTGCGATCCAGATGCGTGCACCGACCTTGTTCAGAATGAGGTTCGAGGGCACTTCGCACAGAAAATACCCTAGAAAGAAGATGCCGCCGCCGAGCCCGAACATGGTCGGCGAGAGGCCGAGGTCCTTGTTCATCGTGAGCGCGGCAAAACCGACGTTCACACGATCGAGAAAGCTCACAAAATAAAGCAGCATGACGAAGGGCAAAATGCGCCACGTCAGCTTGCGAACCACACGGGCTTGCAATTCATTGGCCATGCCAGTCTCCAGTCTTTGAATCGCCCGTGACGGTTTCGTCCGGGCGTTTTGTTTTTGTCTGATGCGGGCGTTGTGTATTGCGTATTGCGTGTTACGTGCTCAGGCGGCTTTGAACTCCGCCGCTGGTTTCGCGGCGAGGATCGCGCAGACGGCATCGGTCACCTGCACGGTCGTGGCCGTTCCACCAAGGTCGCCCGTGTGCAACGCCGGGTCAGCCGTGATGCGTTCGATCGCGCTCATCAATTGCTGAGCAGCGGCCATCTCGCCGAGATGCTCGAGCATCATCACAACCGACCAGAACGTGCCGACCGGATTGGCGAGACCCTTGCCCATGATGTCGAAAGCGGAACCGTGAATCGGTTCGAACATCGAGGGGTAGCGGCGCTCGGGGTCCAGATTCGCGGTCGGAGCAATGCCGAGGCTGCCGGCCAGTGCCGCGGCCAGATCGCTGAGAATGTCCGCGTGAAGGTTCGTGGCGACGATCGTGTCCAGCGTGGCCGGACGGTTGACCATGCGCGCGGTGGCGGCGTCGACGAGTTCCTTGTCCCATTTGACGTCGGGAAATTCCTTCGAGACTTCGAGCGCAATCTCGTCCCACATGACCATGGCGTGGCGTTGCGCATTGCTCTTGGTGATCACCGTCAGTAGCTTGCGCGGCCGCGATTGCGCGAGGCGGAACGCGAAACGAAGAATGCGCTCGACGCCCGCGCGGGTCATCATCGAAACATCGGTGGCGACTTCGATCGGATGACCCTGGTGTGCGCGTCCGCCTACGCCGGAATACTCACCCTCCGAGTTCTCGCGAACGATGACCCAGTCGAGATCCTTCGGTCCACAGCGTTTTAACGGTGCATCGATGCCAGGCAGGATGCGGGTAGGACGCACGTTCGCGTATTGATCGAAGCCCTGGCAGATCTTCAGGCGCAAACCCCAAAGCGTCACGTGATCGGGAATATGTGGATCGCCCGCCGAGCCGAACAGAATCGCATCCTTGTTGCGGATGGCGTCCAGTCCATCGGCGGGCATCATCACGCCGTGCTGGCGGTAGAAATCGCCGCCCCAGTCGAAATTCTCGAACTCGAACTGGAAGGCGTCGCTTTGCGCAGCGATGGCTTCGAGAACCCGTTGGCCCGCGGGCACGACTTCCTTGCCGATGCCGTCGCCGGGAATGGTTGCGATGCGATAGGTCTTCACTGCCGTCTCCTTGGTGTTGAACGTATGGCTGCATCCTAGAACGGCAACAGCACGCGGAAACGCTGCTAGACTCAAAGCATCCTTAACCTGAAGTTAACAATGGGCTGCTCGACGGCCTGCTCGTTGGCCCACTCAACACATGACTTCGTCGATACAACCGGAAGACCTCGCCTTCTTCTCCACGCTCGCCGCAAGCGGCAGCCTGACCGCGACTGCACGCGAACTCGGCTTGAGCACGGCGGCCGTGAGCAAGCATCTGGCGCAAATGGAATCGCGCGCGGGCGTGTCGCTTGTCAACCGCACAACGCGGCGCATGAGCCTCACGCCGGAGGGCGAGCTCTATCTCACCCGGGCGCGGCGCATCCTGAGCGAAATGGACGACCTGGCCCAGTTGCTCGGCGGCTCACAAGCAGCCCCGAAAGGCCTGTTGCGTGTGAACGCGACGCTCGGTTTCGGCCGCAGTCACGTGGCGCCGCTTATTTCCCGATTTGTGCGGCGCTTTCCCGAGGTTGACGTGCAGTTGCAACTCTCCGTCGACCCGCCACCGATTAGCGACGACGCCTTCGACGTGTGCGTGCGTTTCGGCGAACCACCGGATGCGCGCGTGATTGCGCGCCGGGTCGCGTCCAATCGCCGGCTGCTGTGTGCATCGCCCGCGTATTTCAGCAAACGACGAGCACCGCGCAGTCCCGCGGAGTTATCGCAACACAATTGCATCGGCATTCGTCAGGGCGACGATGGCTACGGGCTATGGCGTTTGACCAGCGGACGCGGCGCGGCCGAAAAGACCGAGACCGTCCGCGTGCGCGGCAACCTCACCACCAATGACGGCGAGATCGCGGTGAAGTGGGCGCTCGACGGGCACGGCATTCTGATGCGGGCCGAATGGGATATCGCGGAGTATCTCGCCGATGGTCGCCTGATCCACGTATTGCCGGAATACCGCACGCCCGATGCCGATATTTACGCGGTGTACCCGCAACAGTTGCAGATGACGGCGCGGGTCAAGGCATTCGTCGACATGCTGATCGAAACGTTCGGCGCACGCTGAGTCAGTTCTTTGCTAGTTCTGCAGTGCAGAACTACTGCATCCGCTGCCGACCTCGCAATTCAAACCGGATAATTCCAGCAATCTCCTTGTATTACATAGCCTTACGGCACAGTTCAAGCACACCTTCAGCGCCAGGTGTTTTCCCTATTTTGGCCTGCATTGCAGGCCAAACGAGCGATTTCCCCCGTTGACACAGTACGAACGGTCGTGCCAAATTGTGCCTGCATCCTGTGCGCAAGCATGCGATCAATGAACTCCTAGCAGCGCCGAGCCGCCCCAGCACCCAGGAGACAAGCCAGCCGGCAATCGGACTCGAGACGCGTACCAACAGATCCACTATTTCGCATCCCTTACCAGATCGCGAGGGCTCTTTATCGCCTGTTGAAATCGTATCGCGCAACAGATCGCCAGAATCTTGCAGCACAAGCATTACTTCGGCAGTTCAATTGATTCCAATAAACAAGGAGACACGAAGCATGCCGGCAAGTCATCGCAATCGAATTGGAGCCATTCTTGGATTAGTGGGCGCATGCGCCCTGGGCACGGCCCAGAGCGCCCATGCGCAAAGCAGTGTCACGCTGTACGGCATCGTCGACGGCTCGATCCTCTACACCAACAAAACGCTTAACGCGACCACCGGTCAGAACGCCGGCCGTCAATACTCGTTCACCGACAGCGGGCTTTCCGGCTCGCGCTTCGGCTTGCGTGGCGCCGAAGATCTCGGCGGCAGCATGCGCGCGATCTTCGAACTCGAAAGCGGTATCAGCATCGCCAACGGCGCGTTCAGCAATTCGAACGGCAACGCGTTCGGGCGGCAGGCTTGGGTCGGTGTGGACAGCCGCTACGGTACGGTCAAGGCCGGCTTGCAGTTCTCGCCCTTCTTTCTCGCGGTGTACGACTTCGATCCGCGTGAGATGTCGTACTTCGGCAGCGGTCTCATCACCTATCTCAACAACGTCTATGTGACCGGCCTGTTCAACCCGAACGGCATTTCGTACACGTCGCCGGAAATCGCTGGCTTGCAAGCCAGCGCGATGATGGCGCTGGGCGGCACGGCCGGGGACTTTCAGGCGGGACGGCAGTACTCGGCGAGCCTGCGCTACCACCTCGGCACGCTGACCGTCGATGCCGCGCTCTACAGCGGCAATGCCGGCGGCAGCGCTGCATCGATCGCGATTCCGAGCGTGGTCGAATTCGACGGCCGTGCAATCGGCGCCAGCTACGTGTTCAATAACCTGACCGTGAAGGCTTCCTACGTGCAGTACAAGGTGGCCGGCTCATTCAACGATCGTGTCTATTCAGGCGGCGCCAGCTATCGCATCACACCTGCGCTGAACGTCGACGCGGGTGTGTGGGTCACGCGCGATGGCAACAACTCGTCGAACAATTCGATCCTGGCGTCCACCGGGATCGACTATTCCCTCTCGAAGGCTACCGTGGTGTATGGGCAGGCCGGCTTCGTGACGAACCACGGTGCCATGCACACCGGACTGTCTGTCAACAATGCACTGAACGAAGTGACCGGCACAACGGCCGGCGTGAACATCGGCATGCGGCACATGTTCTAACCGCCGCAGAACGCGAGATGCCGGCGTGCCGCACAAGCGGCGCGCCGGATCATGCAAATGGGCGACTTGATGCGCGTCAGCTAAGTGACTTCCCTAATAATCTGCAATGCAGAACAATCCAATGGAAAAACCTATTGACGAAAAGTGAACGCCCGTGCCAAATTTCTCTAACGCCGCCACACATCACCATCTTCAGTTTGCGCCGATGCGTGCGTGTTTTAAGCGTCGACAACCGTCGATAACGGTCGCCGGATTCGAGAAAGCGGCTGTTGTCCCGTCCGTAGTCAGGCGTGCGGCGATGCGTTCCCCGCAGCAAGGGTAACGATTGCACAGCGCGCCTCCGTTGGAGGGTGTCAAAGCGTGGACATGTTTTTGCAGCAGCTTCTCAACGGCTTGACGCTGGGCGGCATCTACAGTCTCGTCGCACTCGGACTCACGCTGGTCTACGGCATTCTCGCCGTGCCCAATTTCGCTCACGGCGCGTTCTACATGGTCGGCGCGTTCGTCTCGTTCTACCTGATGAGCCGGCTCGGCTGGAACTACTGGCTCGCGATGATCGGCTCCGGCCTCGCGGTCGCGTTACTCGCGATCCTCGCCGAGCGGCTGGTGTTCCATCCATTGCGTAAATCTTCCGAATTGCATCCGATGATCGCCGCAATCGGCCTCCTGCTGTTTCTCGAAGCCGGTGCGCAGGCGATCTGGGGCGCGGACTTTCATCGTATGGCCACGCCTTACGCGGGGATCATCGATCTGGGCGGCGTGACCGCGCCCGTGCAGCGCCTGCTGATCATCGGCGCAGCGTTCGCGTTGGTGGTGCTGCTGCAACTCTTCCTCAAATACACGGTGATCGGTTCGAGCATCATCGCGATGGCGCAGGACCGCGAAGGCGCCTCGCTGATGGGCATCGACGCCAACAAGGTGACGATGCTGACTTTCGGCATCTCCGGCCTCCTCGCCGCCGTGGCCGCCACGTTGTACGCGCCGATCAACCTCGTCTATCCCGCGATGGGCCAACTGGTGATCCTGAAAGCCTTCGTGATCATCATTCTCGGCGGCATGGGCAGCGTGCCGGGCGCGATCGTCGGCGGATTGATCATCGGCATGGCGGAGAGCTTCGGCGCCTTCTACATTTCGACCGACTACAAGGACATCATCGCCTTCGTTCTGCTGGTGGTGATCCTGTCGGTTCGTCCTCAAGGACTGTTCACCAGGGAATTGCGCGCATCGTGAAACCAGTCATGAAATTGTTCGAGGGCAAGCTGGGGTGGACACTGCTGTTCGTGCTCGGTCTCGTGTTTCCGTTTCTGGCCACCAATGACTACATGCTCACCGTGATGTCCACCGCGTACGTCTTCGCGCTGGCCACCGTCGGGCTGAATCTGATCACCGGCTATACGGGGCAGTTCAATCTCGCGCACGGCAGCTTCATGGCGGTGGGCGCGTACACGGTGGGCATTCTCACGGTCGATCATCAGGTGCCGTTCTGGATCGCGTTCATTGCGTCGGGCGTTGTCGTCGCGATACTGGGTGCGCTGGTCGGCCTTGTGTCGCTGCGTCTGCGCGGCCACTACTTTTCTATTTTTACGCTGTGCGTCGGCTACATCATGTTTCTCGTCATCGAGAAATGGGACAGCCTTACGCATGGCGTCTCGGACATTGTCGGCATCCCGGCGCCTTCGGGCTTCGGCATCGTCTCGTTTGAAAATCCGCGGCCGCTCTATTACCTGGTGTTCGCCTTTCTGGTGCTCGGCGTGTGGCTGATGCATCGCATCGCCGACTCGCTGCTCGGCCGGACCTTCATGGCGATCCGCAATAGCGACGGTCTCGCACAGTCGCTTGGTATCAACCTGATGCGCAACAAGGTGCTGGCCTTCGTGCTGTCGGTCGTCTATGCCGGGCTTGCGGGTGGACTCTATGCGGGGTCTGTGCGCTTTCTCGGACCGGATCTTGCCGGCGTCGAACATACCTTTGACATGACCATGTACATGCTGGTGGGCGGCATCGGCACCCTCGCCGGCCCGCTGCTCGGCGCGCTCGCCATACCCTGGCTCACGCAGTATCTGCAGTTCTTGCAGGCGTACCGTTTCGTCGTGTTCGGGCCGATTCTCATTTTGCTGGTGATCTTTTTGCCGAACGGGATCGTCGGTTTGTATAGGGCGAGAAAGAGCAAGCACGCGAAACTGGCAACGGCAAAAAACGGTGTCGTCTCGCGTCAATCGCAGCCCACGCGCGGAGACCGTCATGCTTGAAATCGACTCGCTCAGCAAACGCTTCGGCGGTCTCGTCGCGGTCGACGACGTCAGCACGCACATCGAAGCCGGCAAGATCAATGCAATCATCGGACCGAACGGCGCGGGCAAGACCACGTTCTTCAATCTGATCAGCGGCACCCATCTGCCGAGCTCGGGGCGCATCCGCTTCAAAGGTCAGGACGTGACAAAGCTGGCCGCCGACCAGATGGCGCGCCTCGGCATTGCGCGCACATTTCAATCCACCGCGCTGTTCGACCGGGCCAGCGTGCTCGACAACCTGATCGTCGGCCACCGGCTGCGCACCCGCTCGGGGCTGTGGGACGTGTTGACGCATTCCACGCGGCTCAAGCAGGAAGAGCGTATCTGCCGCGAGAAGGCGCGCGAGGCCCTGGATTTCGTCGGACTGTCGGCGATTGCGGAACGGATGGCCGGCGACATCTCGCAGGAAGAGCGCAAGCGTTCCGCCGTGGCGCTCGCGCTCGCCACCGAACCGAGCCTGATGCTGCTCGACGAGCCCGCCGGCGGCGTCAATCCCGAAGAGACCGAAGGCCTCGCCGAACTGATCCGCAAGCTGGTGAAACACGGCGTGACGGTGTGCCTGGTGGAACACAAAATGAACATGATCATGAAGCTCGCCGATCGCATCATGGTGCTGAACTACGGCAAGAAAATCGCCGAGGGCACGCCTGCCGAGATTCGCGCCAACCCGGCCGTGATCGATGCCTATCTGGGGAGCGAACATGCTGAAGTTTGAGAACGTCGCGCTCGATTACGGCAGTTTCCGCGCGCTGGACGGCATCACGCTGCACGCGGACGACGGCGAACTGGTCGTGCTGCTCGGCGCCAACGGTGCGGGCAAGAGTTCGATCTTTCTCGCGGCAAGCGGCCTGCGCCGCGCCACGAGCGGCAGCCTGCGCCTCGGAACGCGCGAACTGCTCGGCATGACGCCCGCGCAAATCGTGCGCAACGGCGTGATTCAGTGCCCCGAGGGCCGCAAGCTGTTCCCGGGCATGTCGGTGCTGAAGAACCTCACGCTCGGCGCCTATGTGCATCGCGGCGACAAGGCCGGCAATCAGCGCAATCTCGATCAGGTATTCGCACTCTTTCCGCTTCTCGCGGAGCGCAAGGATCATGCGGCCGGCTCGCTGTCCGGCGGGCAGCAGCAGATGGTGGCGATCGGCCGCGCGATGATGGCCCGGCCCAAGGTGCTGCTGCTCGACGAACCGTCGCTCGGTCTCGCGCCGCTGGTGGTCAAGCAGGTGTTCGAGGTGATCCAGCAGATCAATCGCGCGGGCACGACGGTGCTACTCGCCGAACAGAACGCGTTTGCAGCGTTGAAGATCGCGCACCGTGCCTACGTGATCGAGAACGGCCGCATCGTGCTCGAAGGCGATCACGCGAGTCTGATGAACAACGAAGCAATCCGGCGCGCTTACGTCGGCGGCTGAACGGATTTGATGCACAGCCTGACGCATGGCCATAAATGTGACCATGAGCGTCGGGCCATATTCAAACAATCCCAAAGGAGACACGTATGACGATCAAACGCTTGTGCGGACGCGCTGGAGTAGTTGCGGCGGTCGCCACGACTGCGCTGCTGGGCACGGGCGCCGCGATGGCGCAGCAGGTGGTGCATATCGGTTACTCTGGTCCGTTGAGCGGAGGCGCGGCGAAGTACGGCCAGGAAGTGCTCGAAGGCATGCAGATGGCCGCCGCCGACGTCAATCAGGCCGGTATCGAAGTGGCCGGCAAGAAGATCAAGCTCGAAATCGTGCCGCTCGACGACAAATACAACCCCGCCGAAACCGCGATCAACGCCCGGCGTCTTGCGCAGGAACAGCAGGCCGCTGTGGTGCTCGTGCCGCATTCGGGCGGGGGCTTCGCCGTGCAGACCAGCAATGAGCAACAGAAACTACTGCTGCTCTCGTACACCAGCGTGCCGCAGATCAGCGAGCGCGGCAACAAGCTCACTGTGCGTATTCCCCCGGCGTTCACGTCATATCTGAACTCGTTCATCAAGTACGAAATGGCGACGTACGGCAAGAAGGTCGCACTCGCCGCCACCGACACCGACTACGGCAAGGTCTGGGTCGCCGCATTCAAGCCCGCGTGGGAAGCCGCCGGTGGCACGATCGTCGCGGACAATTCGATGTCGTATAACCGCGCCACCGATTTCTACAGCGGCGTAAGCCGTGTGCTGGCAGCCAAACCGGATGTGATGTTTATCGGCGGCCCGTCCGAGCCGACTGGCCTGATTGCGCAGCAGGCACGCGAACTGGGTTTCAAGGGTGGCTTTATCGTGATGGACCAGGCCAAGCTCGACGAAGTGGCCAAGGTGACCGGCGGCTATGCACCGCTGAACGGCGCGATCGGGGTATTGCCGCTGGCCAACGATGAAACGCCGAACGCTAAAGCGTTTGTCGAGCGCTTCCGCAAGAGTCACGGCGGCCGCGATCCGAGCCAGGAAGTATCGCTGAACTACACCGCGGTCTACGCGACTGCCATCGCGATGAAGCTGGCCGGCAGCGTCAGTGATGCGACCGCGATCCGCAATCAGTTCGATAAAGCCGTGAAGGCGCTGCCGCCACAGGCCAATCCGCAGAGTGTGACGGGCGTCGATGACCACGGTGGCTTTGTGATCGGTAATCCGGTTGCGGCAGTGGTTCAGGGTGGACAGTTGAAGTCGGCGGTGTTGAGTTCACTGACAGCGGCGAAGTGACGATGTGACGGCCTGATATAGGCGTAAAAAAAGCGCCGTGGGTTCCACGGCGCTTTGCGCATTTCCAGTTCGGATTACCCCTTCAACGCCTCGATAATCTGAACACGCACATCGGGCCGCTCGGCAAACGGATCGGTCGGATTACGCGGCGTCACGATATCCTCAGCGCGCGTTTTCACTGCGGCCAGCGCGTGCGGATGCGAGAAGATATAGAACTGCTCTTCGCGGATCGCATCGAACACCATGCCCGCGACGGTTTCCGCACTCACCTTCCCCGAACTCACCGCCTTTTCGCTCATCATGCGCGACACGCGTTGCGACAAGGTCGGCGGCGTATCGTTGTCCAGTTCGGACGGACGATTGCGGTGGGCCTTCGCGATACCCGTCGGCACAAAGTACGGGCACAACACCGAGCACGTCACCTGCTGCGTGACCAGCGAAAGATCCTGATAAAGCGACTCGGTCAGCGACACCACCGCATGCTTCGACACGTTGTACGGCCCCATCATGGGCGGATTGAGCATGCCAGCCATCGACGCCGTGTTGACGATGTGCCCGCGATAGTCCGGATCGCGTTTGGCGGCCTCGAGCATCAGCGGTGTGAAAGCCCGCACGCCGTGAATCACGCCCCAAAGGTTGACGCCGAGCAGCCATTGCCAGTCGCGTTCGGTGTTCTCCCACACAAGGCCGCCGCTGCCGCCTACGCCCGCATTGTTGAACACCAGATGCACGCCACCGAAGGCGTCGAGCGTGGCGCGCGCCAGTGCTTCGATTTCCTCGCCTTTCGCAACATCGACGCGGCGCGCGATGGCCTGTGCGCCGGCCGCGCTCACCTCGGCGAAGGTTTCGTCGAGTGCGTCCTGTTGTACGTCGGCGAGTACGAGGCGCATGCCCAGCTTCGTGCCGAGCCGTGCGAACTCGCGGCCGAATCCGGAGCCCGCGCCGGTAATCACTGCAACCTTGCCTTCAAAATTGTCCATGCCTTGTCCCATTGCCAGTTGGTGTGAGTTGGTCTATCCAGCCAGGTGTATTCGGACGTCTCTATACACTGTGCTAGCGCGCGGCGGGATAGTACTGCTCGCGCAATTCCCGTTTCAGCACCTTGCCGATCGGACTGCGCGGCAACGCGTCGACAAAGGTCAGCGCGGAGAGCCGCTGCATCTTGCCGAGCCGCGCGTTGACCCAGGCCAGCAGCGTGTCGGCATCGATCGGTGCAGCCGGGCGAAGCACCACGAACGCAACCGGCGTCTCGCCCCATTGCTCCGACTGCGCGCCCACCACGGCCACATCCGCGACATCCGGGTGCGAGCACAGTTCAGCCTCGAGGTCGCTCGGATAAACGTTGAAGCCACCCGAAATGATCATGTCCTTCTTGCGATCGAGCAGCGTCAAAAATCCGTCTGCGTCGAAACGACCCATGTCGCCTGTGCGGATGAAGCGCTTGCCACTCGGGTCGTACCACTCCGCCTCGGCAGTTTTCTCCGGTTGACGGTAGTAGCCGGTCATCATCGCGGGCGAATGGCCGACGATTTCGCCCACCTCGCCCGCTGCGACCTCGTTGCCGAGCTCGTCGATCAGACGAATATCGTGACCTTCGATCGGTTTGCCGACCGTATGCAGCTTGGTGGGCCATTCGTTGGCCTCCAACTGACACGAGCCACCGCCTTCGGTCATGCCGTAGTACTCGGTGAGCTTGCCCGGCCAGCGGCGCACCACGTCCGCCTTCACGCTCGCCGCAAACGGCGCGCTCGTGCAGAACTTGGCCTGAAAGCTGGAGAGGTCGTAACGGTCGAAGTCTGGATGGGCCATCAAGCGCTGATACTGGACCGGCACCAGCATGGTATGCGTGACGCGGTACTGTTGCGCCAGTTCGAGATAACGTGTGGCGTCGAATTTCGGCATCAACACGACTGTGCCGCCGAATGTCAGCGTCGGCATGAAACTTACGAGCGTCGTGTTCGAATACAACGGCGTGGAGATGAGCGTGGTGGCGTCTGGGCCATAGCCACGTTCGATGCTGCGCACCGCATAAGCCCAGCGCATGCCGTGCGACTGCACAATGCCTTTCGGCGTACCCGTAGTGCCTGACGAATAGATGATGTTGAACGGCCACGCCGGATTGATCGTGACAGCTTCAGGCGTCGCACCCTTGGGCGCGAGCCACGCTTCAAGCGGGGTGCCGCCCGCGTGCGCATCGAGTGCGATGGGGATTGCGCTGATCTCGGCGGCCACCGGTTCGAGCAAACGCTTGACGTCGGCATCGAGAAACAATAGCCGCGCACCCGAATTGCCGATCATGCTGACGAGACTCGCCGCGCTCGACGACGGCGCGAGCGGCGCGACCGCCGCCCCTGCCCGCAAGCCGCCGAGAAACACCACAGCGTATTCCACCGAAGCGGCCGCGCATAAAGCAATCGCATCGCAAGGCTTGATGCCGTCGCGCTGCAACGCGGCAGCAAAGCGATCGACTCGTGCATCAAGCGCGGCATAAGTCACGACCTCCCCGTCACAGATCAATGCCGCGTGCTCACCGCGTTCTTTAGCGAAGCGGCGGAGCATATCGGTGATGCAGACGAAGGGTTCGTCCAGTAAGGCTTCGAGCCATGTCATGATGAGGCGCCTCCTATGTTGCCAGTGTCGCCGTTGCTCTCACTCGCCGCGGCCGTGCGTGCCGCATCCTCTTCCTGCAACTTGCGCCACAGGATCTTGCCGCTGCCCGACTTGGGCAGCGACGTCACGAACTCGACAATGCGCGGCGCCTTGTAAGACGCCATCTGATCGTGCGCCCAGTCGATGATTTCCTGCTCCGTGATCGCGCCGGCATGCACCGCGGCGGGCACCACCAGCGCCTTGACCGTTTCGCCGCGCTTCGCGTCCTTCACGCCGATCACACACACCTCCTGGATCGCGGGATGCCGGTACATAAGCGCCTCGACTTCCGCGGGCCACACCTTATAGCCCGATGCATTGATCATGCGCTTGAGGCGATCGGTCATGAAGAAATAGCCGTCCTCGTCGATATGACCGAGGTCGCCGGTACGTAGAAAACGCTTGCCGTCGAGTTCGATAAACGCTTCTTCAGTCGCCTTGGGATTGCGCCAGTAGCCTTGCATCACCTGCGGCGCGTTCACGATGATCTCGCCGGTTTCGCCTTGCGGTAGTTCCTGCAGCGTGACTGGATCGATCACGCGCGAGTCCACGTCGAATACGGGAATGCCCAGGCACTGCGGCTTCGGCCGATGCGGGGGGTTGATGTGCGTGCCAGCAATCGTCTCCGACATGCCGTAGCCTTCGACATAATCGAGCCCTGTCAGCGACTTGAGCTTTCTGGCAATCGCGTCCGGCATTGCCGCGCCGCCGCCCCGTGCGCCCGTCAGGCTAGACAGGTCGTACTCGCCGAGCTTCGGGTTCGACAGAAAATCGACCATCATCGCCGTGATCGACTGCCATGCGGTCACGCGATATTTCTGCATGCATAGCGCCGCGGCTTCGCGATCCCAGCGCGGCAACACGATAATCGTGGCGCCGGAGTAGACCGCGCTGTTCATGCCGCCTTGCATGCCGGTCACATGAAAGAACGGCAATATCGATAGATACACACCGTCCGGCGGCGCCGAGAACCAGACGCAACCGCCGAGCAGCGTGCTCATCACGCTGCGATGCGTATGCATGCAGCCCTTCGGCTTGCCGGTGGTGCCGGACGTGTAGGGCATCACGCACAGATCGTCCGGACCGGTGGTGAGCGGACCCGGCGCGATATGCCGTTCGAGCACCTCGCGCCAGGGCGTGACGCCGGGAATATTGAAGGTCTTGCGCGGCGCCGCCACGAACTCTGGAACGGGAATCGGCGACGGCCGCTTCAGATAATCGCTATACGTCGCGACGATGACGTGCTCGATGCCCTGCCCCGGCCCCTTGCCAATCAACGGCTCGACGTTCGCGAACAGGCATTGCGGCGCAATGATCGTGGTCGCCTCGCTGTCCTCGACGTAATGCGCCAGCTCACCGCTCATGTTCATCGGATTGACCGGCACCACGACGGCGTTCGCACGCAGGATCCCGTAGTAAGCGATGATCCACTGCGGACTATTCTGCATGTAAAGCAGCACGCGGTCGCCCGCCTTGACATGGCATTCCTGCTGAAGAAACCCTGCGATACGCTCGGTTTCGTCCTTGAACTCGCCGAACGTAACCGGCGTGTCGTAGAAGACGATGAACGGTTTGTTGGGAAAACGCGCCGCCGACACCTCGGCGTTATAGAAAATATTGGTCTCGGGCAGCGTCAGATGCAGCGGCACTTGCGGCGGCCAATTCGGGTGATGGCGTTCGTTCATAGGCGTCTCCTGCCTTTACTGTCTGTGCGCGTTTCACACGGATGGTGCGCGCTTCGTTCACATCCGCCGCGTGAAGGACGCGGCGGGTTAATGCGTCATGGCAATCAAGGGAATCAGTTGCTTGATGAATGCCCGAGATGACGTCCAAGCTCCATCTTCGCAATGGCGTTACGGTGCACTTCGTCGGGGCCGTCCGCGAAACGCAGCGTGCGCGAACTCGCATACGCGCGAGCGAGGCCGAAGTCGTCGCTGACCGCGCCGCCGCCATGCACCTGCATCGCCCAGTCGATCACCTGGCACGCCATGCTGGGCGCGGCCACCTTGATCATGGCGATCTCCTGACGTGCGTCCTTGTTGCCGACCGTATCCATCTTGTGCGCCGCGTTCAGCACCAGAAACCGCGTCTGGTCGATCATGATGCGTGCATTCGCGATCCGTTCGCGGGTGACGCCCTGGTCCGCAATCGGTTTGCCAAACGCTACGCGTTCCAGCGAGCGGCGGCACATCGCTTCGAGCGCACGCTCAGCGCGTCCGATCAAACGCATGCAGTGGTGAATACGGCCGGGTCCGAGCCGCCCTTGCGCGATCTCGAAGCCGCGGCCCTCGCCGAGCAGCATGTTGCTGGCCGGCACACGTACATTTTCAAAGGAGATTTCGGCGTGACCATGCGGCGCGTCGTCATAACCGAATACTGGCAGATGACGCAGTACTTTCACGCCCGGCGTGTCTATCGGCACCAGAATCATCGATTGCTGCTGATGCCGGTTGGTGTGGTCCGGGCTGGACTTGCCCATGAAGATGAGGACCTTGCAGCGCGGATCGTTCGCGCCCGAGGTCCACCATTTGCGGCCGTTCAGAATGTAATCGTTGCCGTCGCGTTCAATGCGTGCTTCGATATTGGTCGCGTCTGACGACGCCACTTCCGGCTCGGTCATTGCAAAGGCCGAGCGGATCGAGCCGTCAAGCAACGGCAGCAGCCATTGCTGTTGCTGCTCCGGCGTTGCGTAACGCACCAGCGTTTCCATGTTGCCGGTGTCCGGCGCCGAGCAGTTGAAAGGCTCCGCGCCGATATGCGAGCGCCCCATGATTTCGCACAGCGGTGCGTATTCGAGGTTGGTGAGCCCCGCGCCGTATTTCGATTCGGGCAGGAACAGGTTCCACAAACCCACGGCCTTCGCTTTCTGTTTCAATTCCTCGATGACCGGCGCGGGCTGCCAGCGATTGCCGGATTCACGCGCGGCGTCCATCTGCGCTTCGAAAACCGCCTCCGCTGGATACACGTGCTCGTCCATGAAAGCGTTCAGGCGCTGCTGCAAACTCTTGACCTTGTCCGAGTGCTGAAAATTCATGCGGCGTCTCCATCTTTTTAGGTAGACGCAGCGCGCCCTTGCCAGCGCGCTGCGTCTGAAGACCACTCAATCAAACAATGATCGAGCCGCCATCCACCGCAAAATACTGTCCCGTGATATGACGCGACGCCTCACTCGCGAGGAACACGACCGGACCTTTGAGATCCTCATCGCCGCCGAGACGCTGCAACGGCGTGCGCGAGACGACGGTGTCTTCGAGTTTGTCGAGCAAGCCCGCCGTCATCTTCGACGGGAAAAATCCGGGGCAGACCGCGTTGACGTTGATGTTGTACTTGCCCCATTCCGCCGCAAGCGCCCGCGTGAAATTGATCGCCGCAGCCTTGGAGGTGTTGTAGGCAATCGTATTCATGCCGGGCGGCGAACCCTTCAGCCCCGCCACCGACGCGATGTTGATGATCTTGCCCGCACGACGCGGGATCATGCTGCGCTTGCCGACTTCCCGAGCGACGAAAAACGGCGCATGGACATTCAGGTTCATCACCTTGTGCCACGCCTCGTCGGGGTAGTCCTCGGCCGGTGCGCCCCACGTCGCGCCTGCGTTGTTCACGAGAATGTCGATGCTGCCATGCAGGCCGAGCACTTCATCCACGAGACCAGGGATACCCTCGAAGCGCTGCAGATCGTTGACGATGGTCTGTACCTCGACACCCCGGCTTTGCAGATGCGTTTTCGCTTCGGCGAGCTCATTGGTCTTACGCGCGGTGATCGCCACGCGGCAGCCCATTTCTCCCAGTGCCTCGGCCATTTGCAGGCCCAGCCCGCGTGAGCCTCCGGTGATCAGTGCAACCTTGCCGTCCAGTTGAAACAGGTCTTTCACAGACATTACGACGCTCCTCCAAGTTGTTCTGCAATGCAGACTTATATTCCAGATTTGCTACCCATCATACGTGCCGAAATTCAGCCTGTAAATAAAAGCACGCTCATTCACTTTTGATTTAAACTGACACGCATCGTCGATGGGCGGGTCATCGGGACTTACCCGAATACCGCACTTTTCAATCGAGCCGCGTCTATGCGATTTCGTGGGTTTCCGCGCGTGTCGTGTAGTTGTTCTGCATAGCGGCTCACCTTTGGACGGGTCTTCTCCCATGCAAGATGCGCTGATCATCAACTCGCGTGATTTGGAATTCCAACTGTTCGAGGTGCTCGAGGCCAAGACGCTCACGCAGCGCGCACGCCACGCCGATCACACTCGCGAGACTTTCAACGCGGCGCTCGAAACCGCTCATGCGGTCGCCGCCGAAAAGTTCGCGCCGCACAACCGCCTTTCGGACGAGCACGAACCGCAATTCGACGGTCAACGCGTCACCATGCCCGCCGAGGTCAAAGACGCACTCGACGCGTTCCGCTCTGCCGGTTTCCTTGCGGCAGGCAAAGACTACGAATGGGGCGGCATGCAGTTGCCCTCGGTGATTTCCTTTGCATGCCTGTCGCTCTTCAAGAGCGCCAACATCGCCACCTCGTCTTACGCGATGCTGACCACCGCGAATGCGAACGTAATCGAGCGCTTCGGCAGCGCGGCGCAAAAGCGCAAGTATCTACAGGCCTTATTCGAAGGCCGCGCGTTCGGCACGATGGCGCTGACCGAGCCGCAAGCGGGCTCGAGCCTCTCGGACCTCGTCACCAGTGCAACGCCTAACGAAGACGGCACCTATTCGATCCGCGGCAACAAGATTTTCATTTCGGGCGGCGATCACGAGTTGAGCGAGAACATCGTTCACCTGGTGCTGGCGCGTATTCCCGGCGGGCCGCCGGGCGTCAAAGGCATCTCGCTCTTCACGGTGCCGAAATTCCATGTGAATGGCGACGGCAGCCGCGGTGCGCGCAACGACGTCGCGCTCGCGGGCTTGATTCACAAGATGGGCTGGCGTGGCACCACGTCGACGATGCTGTCGTTCGGCGAGCGCGGCGAATGTATTGGCGAGCTGGTGGGCGAACCGCATCACGGTCTCGCTTACATGTTCCACATGATGAACGAGGCACGCATCGGCGTCGGTCTCGGCGCGGTGATGCTCGGCTATCGCGGCTATCTGGCGTCGCTCGATTACGCACGTGAACGGCCGCAAGGGCGACGTCCGGATAACAAGAATCCGCTCGATCCGCAATTGCCGTTGATCGAACACGCCGACGTGCGCCGCATGCTGCTCGCACAAAAAGCGTATGTGGAAGGCGCGTACGCGCTGTGCCTGTACGCGGCTCGCCTCGTCGACGAACAGAACACCGGTGAGAGCGACACTGCACGTGCCGAAGCGGGCCTACTGCTCGATCTGCTGACACCGATAGTGAAGTCGTGGCCCTCGCAGTGGTGCCTCGAAGCGAACAGCCTGGCGATCCAGATTCACGGCGGTTACGGCTACACGCGTGAATATCCGGTCGAACAGTTCTATCGCGACAATCGCCTGAACATGATTCACGAAGGCACGCACGGTATTCAGGCCATCGATCTGCTCGGCCGTAAAGTCGTGATGAAACAGGGTGCGGCGCTTAAGTTGTTGGGGCGTGAAATACAGCGCAGCGCCGAATCGGCTCGCGCTCATCCGGCACTGCAAGCGTATGCCGATTCACTCAGTCAGGCGTGGAGCGAATTGACCGGCACGGTCGAAGCGTTATTGCCCACGCTTGCCGGCGAAAGCGAACGCGCGCTTGCCAACGCGAATGCCTTTCTCGAAGCGTTCGGTCATGTCGTGATTGCGTGGACGTGGCTGCGGCAGGCGATTGTTGCGAGCGGCGCGCTACCTGATGCGAAGAGCGAAGCCGACCGTGACTTCTATCGCGGCAAGCTGCATGCGTGTCAGTGGTTCTTCCATTGGGAATTGCCGCGCGTCTCGCTGATGCTTGCCACGCTGCGCAGTCTCGACGATACGACGCTCAGCATGGCGCCTCAGTGGTTCTAAGCGGCTTCAACGCGGCGGCGTTCGATGCAGCTATCGACGCCGCTCGATACCGCTCAATGCGACAGCGCGATTTCCAGTTGCGTCACCACGTCGATTAGACGTGGCCGCACTTCTTCGAGCAGGAATTCCTTTGAGAGCTTGAACGAAGGTCCGCCAACATTGATCGCCATGATCGGCAACTCGCCACCCGGCTGGAAAGCACGCGCGATGCCGTTCACCTCTTTCTGCCAGTCCCCGAACGAAGTCGTCACACCGAGCGTGCGGTAATCTTCGAGCGCATTCTCGATGCCGCGGCGTGTTTTCGGCCACTGGACGTGATCGAGCTCACGCACCTGCTCCATAAAGCTGAGACGGTCGTGTTCAGGGATCGCCGCGAGCCACGCGCGGCCAATCGCCGACGTGGCGACCGGAATACGCGAACCGACTTCCAGCGTCAGCGTGAGCGCCACCGAGGCCCGGCAATTTTCCACGTAGATCATCGAGAGCCGGTCGCGCGTACCCAACGACACGGTTGCGCCGACAATATCGGCCAACTCCTGCATCACCGGCCGGGCGATCTTGCGGACATCGAGCCGCGCCAGCATCGCGCTGCCCAGCGCGAGCGAAGCCGTGCCAAGCCGGTATTTGCCGCTCTCTTTCAAATGAATCAGATAGCCAAGCAGCGTCAGCGTATGGGTCAAACGCGATACCGTCGATTTCGGCAGCTTGCAGCGCAATGCGAGTTCCTGATTGCTCAGCGATTTGTCGCCTGAGCGAAAACACGCCAGCACTTCGAGTCCGCGCGCGAGTGCCGTAACGAAATGCCGGTCGTCCTTGTGCGCCTCGTGCGCCGTCCGGCTCGCAAGGACCGAATTTGCGCCGGCGGATGCAGCGGGTGTCTGCTCGCCGTCTGCCGCGCTCGGGTCCTCGACCGGATGATCGATCGGGCTGTGATTGGTTTTGCTCAAAATGAAACGCGCTCCCGCGAAACGGCACCATCTGAAGGACAAACCATAGTCCGGAACAAGGGTGATCCGGGCTGCGGAATTATAGACAAATGCAAAAAATCGCTCAGACTTCTTCTTTCGGCGCCACCACCACCGGGCTGAAAAAATAAACTACGGCGCCGACAGCAAGCAGCACGACGGTCACCGAGAACAGCGCCGAATAGATCCCCGCGTTCGATAGATGCGCCTGTTTTGCGACACCCGCGATCCAGCCGAAACAACTGCTGGTCAGCGCCACGCCGAGAAAAACGAGGCTATTGAGCAAGCCCAGACCGAGCCCGAGCCGGCGCGGTGCAATGATGGCGCGCGCTTGCGACATCACGAGCGGATGGATCGAGCCGACCGAGAACAACACGCAGATCAACGCGACACTGACGCCCCAGTTGCCGTCCGGGCTGACCGCGAGCACCAGTGCCGCCAGCACGCCGGCAATCAGCCACAGCAACGAAATAAGCTTGGGTGCGCAGAACCGCACGACCACCGGAATACAGAAAGATGCGGCGATCCCGATCACGCTGGTGACGGTCATCGCATTGCCGCGCGCGATGACGTCGAAGCCGTAGACGTCGGCGAGATACGGGCCGCCCCATGACGTACGGAACGTGCTGCCAACCGAGAGCGCGAGGCAGGCCGGCATCAAGGTCCAGAAACCGGTGCGCCGCCTCACCGCGCCTGCCGCGTGTTGCGATGCAGCGAGGCTCTGCTCATGCGCAGCGGCGTCGCGCCGGCGCACGAAACAAACGACACAAAGCGTCGCGCATAGCATGCCTAGCGCAGCGGTAACCATGACCGGGCGCCAGCCGAAGCTGGCCGTCGCTCGGCTCAAAGGAAACGCCGCCAGCAATGCGCCCGCCATGCCGATCGCACTCGCGGTCGTGACAGCACGCACATTGCGCGTGCCGTGGCCGGAATGCAGCACGTAGTTGAGCAGCCCCATAAAGATCGGCGCGCAACCCAGTCCAATGCCGGCTTGCGCGACGAGCGCCACGGTTGCGCTCGTCGTCATCGAAAGAATGCCGGCGCATGCAGCGCCGATGCCCATCAACAACGCGGTCGGGCCGCGCACGCCGTAGCGGTCGAACATGACGCCGACCGGCAGTTGCGCGATGGCGAACACGAGGAAGAACGAGCCCGCGAACCAGCCGAACATCTGCGGCGAGAAATGAAAATCGCCGATTAGCTGGGTGGAAATCACAGCGATATAACTACGGAAAAACTGACTCAGCACGTAGCTGAAGGTCAGTGCCCACAAGCCATAATCGATCGACGATGCAGCGGCTTCCGTGCGTGGTTCTTGTAGTTGTTCCTGTACGCCATCAGACATCTGCGGTACGCCCTGGATGATCGAAGCCGTCATGATAGGCGAATCGGGCGACGGGCGACCAGGTCAGTTTTTTCAACGCTCGCGCGTTTGCTGGAGTATTGTTTAAGCGCGCCGGGAGCTTCACGACGTCACTCTTCTACAAGACCGGAGGCCCCATGCGGGCGGAAAAGTGCTTGCAGGCGCGTGTTTTTGCATGCAACGATGCGAAATCAACTTTTCGAGGAATGGAGAAAACGTGAAAACAGTCAATCTATTGAAGGCGCTCGGCATCGCATTGTGTGTGGCGACTGCGTCCAGCGCCTATGCCCAATCGAGCGACGCGATGGCGTCTGGCACCATGATGGCGCCGGCTCCGAATTCGAAAGCGATGAAGAGCACGGACCGCAAGTTGGGGCTGGCCGTGCGCAAGGCTTTGGGCAAGGCACAGGGTTTTGATGTGTCGAACGTGTTTGTCCGGGCGCGCGGTGGTGCGGTGACGTTGACTGGAACGGTGCCCGATGGCGCGCAAATCCCACAAGCTGAGGAAATAGCCAAGGGTGTTTCAGGCGTGACCTCGGTGAACAACAAGCTGACGCTCGGCACGCAGGGCGGCGGCGGGGGTTGATCGCGTCTGACGATTGACGGATGACAAGCAGTGGCGATGGGTAGCGCCGCAAGAGCCAATTTGCGGCGCTGTCTGTCGTTCTGGCGGTTTTCAGCTTATGTGCGCACGAGTCCTGTCATCGGGCGCATGCCGGCGGTCTGGCCGAACAATGTGGCGGCTGTGCGCTGCGGATCGAGTCCGAGGCTTTCGCTTGCGGCGCCGGCGAGCAACGCATCCAGCGACATCGTCGGCTTGAGGTCGCGCGCTTCGTAAAGGTCGCCCGGTTTCAGGCCCGGCCAGTCGGCCAGCACACGTCCGCCCGCCACCGCACCGCCCAGCAGCATCGCCACCGAACCGGTGCCGTGATCGGTGCCCCCCGTGCCGTTGGCCGCGGCGGTTCTGCCGAATTCGGTTGCCACCACCACGGTGGTCTTGCTCCACAACGGCCCCATGCCGTCGCGCAACGCGGCCAGCATCGTGTCGAGCGCTTTCAGCTGATTGGCGAGGCGTGCGTTCTGCGCCGTGTGAGTATCCCAGCCACCGGTTTCGATCATCGCAATTCGCGGACCATCGTCGCGTGACAGAAAACCGGCGGCGAGCTTGCCGAGGCTCGCCGGGTCCTGACGCGCTCCGGCGTCGCCCGCGAGTCCACGCGCGGTCATGGCCGACTCCCATAGCGGGCGCAATTGCGCATCCTGGTCGTACAGTTGCGACACCCGCATAAGCAGATCGTCAGGCGCCTGCGGCAACCCCGAGGGCGCGTACGAGGTCACCGCCGCGTTGCCGCGCAGCGCCATCGGCACGGTCGGCGCGAAGGCGATCGCGTTCTCGCGCGTGGCTGGCATCGATGCGACGAGCCGGTTCAACCAGCCGTCCTTCATCTGATACGGCGAGGCGCCGCCAGTCTCCAGCACGTTCTGCCCGTCGAAATGCGAGCGGTCGCGATACGGCGACGCCACGGCGTGCACGAACAGCGCTTGACGATCCGCATACATCGCGGCGGTCTGCACCAGCGAGGGATGCAGCGCGAAGGTGCCGTCGAGCCGGGTCGCTTTGGATGCATCGATCGCAAGCGCACCGCGCAATGTCGCGTAGGCGGGTTCGGCGTACGGTACGACGATGTTCAGGCCATCGGCCGCACCGCGCTGGATCACGAACACGAAGCGGCGATCCGTGGCGACGCTGGCAAATGCGATCCGTGGCGACACGAGAATCGCGCCCGCGCCGGCAGCGGCAACGCTCAGAAATTTGCGGCGTGAAAACATGGCGTTCATCTCCGTTGAAAATCCGGCGAGACCAGCAGCAGCGCGATCGCGGTCGATGCGCTTTCGGCACGCGATACGGCGGTGGCAGTCGGCGCACTGAGCGAGCCGGCCAGCAAGGTCTGGCCGAGCGAGCGCGCATCGAGCCGGTCGCCGACCCGCGACGCGAAGCGCTGCGCCACTTCGACCCGGCGCACGAGCGCGTCGGGCGCCGCCCAGCTCGCGGCAATGTCGTCGTAGCCCGCGGGCGAGCCCGGGCGCCATACCGGTTGACCGAGTTGCGTCAGGATGGGCGCGGTCTGCATGTTGCCGATATCCTGCCAGCCGAGCCCGCGCATCGAAGAAATGGTCCACTCCCACGGCGTCTTGAACTTCACCGCAGCGGGCGACCACGCTTGCGGCATGTCGAGCAGCGTCCGGTACACGGTTGGCAGATCGCCGCCGCTGCGCGCGAACGCATTCGCCAATCGCTCGCTCACATCTGGCGGCGGATTATCCGCGACGAAGTGACGGGCGAGCTTGCCGCCTATGTGATGCGCCGTCGCGGGCGCGCTCGCGAGGTCGTGCAGGATCGCCAGCGCCTGCTCTTCGCCCGGCTGGTCGTAGCGGCGGCCCATGATGGTTCGCGAACCCGGCTCGTGCAGCGCGACGCGAAACACGAAGGTGCCTGGTGCAGCGTTCGTCTGCAGACCCTGCCCGCGCGGGTTGCCTGGATTGCCCGGATTGCCGGCAAGGCTCCAGCCGGTCAGCGCGCGGGCGAATTCAGTGACGTCGTCCTGGTTATAGCCGCTGCGCACGCCGAGTGTGTGCAGCTCCATGATTTCGCGCGCCAGGTTCTCATTCAGACCGCGTTTGACGTTCGGATTGCGCTCTGCAGCGCGCATGGCCGCCATGCTGTCCGGCCCGACCGAACGCGTCTGATCGAGAAACAACTGCATGGCCGGATGACGTTCGACCGCGACCAGCATGTCTTCGAAACGGCCAAGCACGTGCGGGCGGATCGCTTCCGCTTCGAATGAGCCGGCTAGCGCCGCGACGGCGGGTTTCTCCGTCGACACCGCGAAGTGGTTGGCCCAGAAATGAACCAGCCGCTCGATGAAAGGCGTCTCTGTGGTCAGCGCGCTTGCGACCCGCGCGTTCACCGAGGAACGGTACACGTCGAGAATTTCGCCGCGCAGCGCTTTTCGTTCGGCTTGCTTAGCAGTTTGGGTGGCGGTATCCGGTGCGCCCTGGTTGGCTTGCCCGGCGGTTTGCATGCTGGCCGGCGCGTTCGTCTGACTGGCGGCTGCGCCTTCGCTGGCGTTCTGCTGGGTCTGCCGGTTCAGTTGATTCAGTTGCATGCGCTGCTGCGCCAATTCGCCCGACAGCGCCACCGAATCAGGCTGGCTCGCCCACGCGGCAGGCCGCGGCTGATATTGCTCGAACTGCGCGAGCAGCCATCCCTTCGGGTCGGCGGGCGGCGTATCGTCGGCACGTGCGCCGAGGCCGAAGCGGTTCAGCGCAATCGCCGCGGCATTCAGGTTCGGTGATGTGGCCATACCATCCTCTTCGGCGTTGGATACTTCTTTAAACGACCGTCACGCTCCAATCCGTCGCGGCCGTTCAGAATTTTTTATTCGCCCGACGCTTCACTCGAAGATTCACTTGCGGCCGGCTTCGGTGGCTTGTTCGCATTGGCGGCCGGCTGCGGTTCACGCCATTGTCCGCGCAGCTTCAGGCTGTCGGCGAATGCGACGCGCTCTTCAGGCGACAGCGTCGCCGCGAAGTCCGCCACACTGCCCTCCACTTGCGCGCGCAAGCTGCTGTCGGCCTCACGCGTGCGGGCCAGCGCTGCGTCCAGTGCAGCGCGATCGAACTGCGGTGCGGCGAGCAGGCGCAATACTTCATGACGCCCTTCGCGGCCCTCGCGAGCATATTGCCGGCCCTCGCGGCGCGCATTCTTCAGGCCGTCGATGAAAGCCTTCTGACGCTCGGCTGGTAGCGTCTCGGCAGCAAAGCGCAACGCCGTGCGCTGCTGCGCCAGCACCGTGGTAGTCGCGCCATGCGCCGCGAACCATTGATAAGCACCTCCGACAATCGCGCCCAGCAGAAACACGTTGAGCACCAGCGAAGCCACCAGCACGATTTTCCATGACCGGCCGTTCATTCGCCGCTCCAATCGGCGGACGAACCACCGAAGCTCGAAGTTAAATAAGAGGACTCATGCACTGGCGGAACCGTCCCCGTCAAAACAAAGAACGAGACCGCAAAGGCGCCGGCCACGCCGCCCAGCACGCCGACGCCTGCCACCGCCGCACCCGACCACCATAATTTCCGGCGTGGAGCGTCCGGCCGCCGTCCCGGTGCGCTGCCGATGATGCGCTGCTGCAATGCCGCGTGAGGCGGATCGACCTTGTCGGCGGCCAGCCATGCATCGATGCCGGCCGCGTCTGCCAGCAACGCGTCGGCTTCGGCACGATGCGCCGCGGCCCAGGCCTCTGCGGCTGCGCGTTCCTGTTGCGGCCAGCGGCGCGGATCGGCGCCGTAGGCTTCAACGATCTGATGGAATCTTTCGGGCGTCATGACTTGTCCTTGCTAAGGCCGCTGCCGGCCAGTTGGGCGCGCAGATTGCGGCGCGCACGTGCCAGCAGACTTTCCAGCGCATCGACCGTGATGCCCATCAGGGCGGCAGCGTCGATGTTCGACATCTCCTGGTAGTAATTCAGCACCAGCGCCTCCCGCTGTCGTGCCGGCAATGCGGCGAGCGCCTCGCGAACGCGCTCGTCCTGGGCGCGCGCTTCAAGCGCGGCGTCGGGCAACGCGGCGGGGTCGATCTCGTCGGGCATGTCGTCTTGCAGGACTTCGCGACGGCCGCGCAGACGGTCATAGCAAAGATTGAGCGCGACACGATGGACCCACGTATCGACCTTCGCTTCGCCTTCGCGCCAGCGCGAAGCCTGTTTCCAGATTCGCACGAAGACCTCCTGCGCCACGTCTTCCGCTTCCATGCGGTCTCCCAGCATGCGCGTGGCGAGCGCGAGCAGACGCGGCAGCTTGCGCGCGACGAGCGAGCGGACGGCGGCCGGGTCTTGCCGGGCCACCCCCTCGAGCAATTCCGCATCGGGATCGCGTTCGCTCAAGGCATGCGGCTCCGCAGCGAGCCGAGAAGCACGACGGCGCTCAACGTTCAGGCCCAATGCCCTTCGACCCAACGCCAGTTAGGTCCGCGCTGCACCCAATGCCCCGGCACCCAGCGATAGCCGACGCGCACCGGCTGCCAGTGCCCCGGCACCCACACATAGCGGCCGTGGTTCCAACGCCAACGGCCTTGGTCCCAGACGTAGCCGGCACGAGGCGCCGGCATCACTTCGACGCGCGGCGGCGGCGGCGCCATCGGCGCGATGATCACCGCCTGCGCGAAGGCAGGCGCAGCCGTCAGTGCGGCAACGCACGTAATCGCCGCAGCGAGCACGGAAGTCATAAGGCGGACCGGTTTGGTCGATGTCATGTTCGATTTCTCCCATAAGAGCCGAAGCCAGAAGCGGCTGCGTTTGTTCTTGAACGTCGCAGCCTGAAAAATCCGTCGTTTTCCGTCGCTCTGATTGGCGCTGAAAGAAACGCGCCCCTGCGCGCCAATCATGGAGGCCACAACACCCTTTCCATCACGGCCTCGCGCAAGCAGAACGACAGCAAACGTTATCGAAATGAATGGCGGCCGATAGGTGACGTAATGTTCGCGCCCTCAAATCTTAATCAGCGGATGTTTCAATGCGCCCAGTTTCTTGCGGTAAGACACCTCAGCTGTATTTCTAACAATATCCCCAGCGAACATCCACACGTGCATTACTGGAAACGCTGAACGGCGAAGTCGAATCTGGAGCCAGTCACATGTTCCGTAGAACCCTCTTACCCATCCCGTTGGCCGCGATGCTTACGCTCGCTGCTTGCGGCAACAATAGCGTGAGTTCGACGGCGTCCGCGCCGCCGGCTGCATCGACACCGGCAGTCACGGTATCCGCGCAGGATGCCGTCACGACGGCCACGCCGATCAAACACGTGGTGGTGATCTTCGGCGAGAACGTTTCGTTCGACCACTACTTCGCAACTTACCCGCAGGCCAACAACCCGGTCGGCGAGCCGCAATTTACCGCAGCCGCAGGCACGCCGTCAGTCAACAACCTCAGCACCAACAACCTGATCGCCGCGAACCCGAACGCACTGTCGACCTCGCCGAACACGGCAGGCCGCACGGTGGGTTCGGTGACGATCGCGGGTCTCGGTCTGCCGGCCGCCGACCTGCTGCCGTTCCGTCTCGATCGTTCGCAAGCCAATACGTCGAGCCAGAACCACGCGTATGCCGCAGAACAGCTCGCATACAACAACGGCGCGATGGATTCGTTCCCGCTGTTCACGGCATCGGGTTCGACCATTGCCGGCAGCACCGGCGCGTTCGCCACGAAGGGCCAGGTGCTCGGCTACTTCGACGGCAACACGGTCACGGCAATGTGGAACTACGCACAGAACTTCGCGATGAACCAGAACGCGTACACGGACACGTACGGTCCGTCGACGCCTGGCGCACTCGAAGTCATCTCCGGCCAGAACAACGGCGTCGTGGTGACGGGCGGAACTTCGGCCAACGCAATTTCTGACTCGGCCGGCGGCTTCACATTGATCGGCGACCTCGACCCGACGGGTGACGTCTGCACGACCGCGGCCGGCAGCACAGTGACGGCCGCGATGTCTTCGAACAACAAGAACATCGGCGACCTGCTCAACGCGAAGGGCCTGACGTGGGGCGGCTTCATGGGCGGCTTCAACCTGACGACCACCAATGCCAACGGCACGACCGGTTGCGCACGCTCGACGTTCTCGCAAGTCCTGAACGCGACCAAGACCGACTACGTGCAACATCACGCGTGGTTCCAGTACTACGCCAGCACGGCCAACCTCAAGCACACCCGTCCGACATCGACGGCAGTGATCGGTTCGACCGACCCGCTCGACAACACAGCAACGCCGGTTCACCACCAGTACGACACCGACGACTTCTTCACCGCGGTGAAGGCGGGCAACTATCCGTCGGTGAGCTTCCTGAAGGCTCCGGCAGTCGGCGACGGCCACCCGGGCAACTCGGACCCGATCGACGAGCAGGCATTCGTCACGAAGGTGATCAACTTCCTGCAACAGCAGCCTGACTGGAAGAACACCGCCGTGATCATCGCCTACGACGATTCGGACGGTTGGTACGACCACCGCTACAAGGCGCCGACGAGCGCGTCGTTCGACTCGACTACGGCGCAATCCGCAGGCGGCGCAACGATCGCCGGCAGCGACAACCTGAGCGGCACGGGTCAGTGCACGGCAACGGGCGCGGTGCAACCGCAGGGCGTGAATGGCGGTGCAGTGAACGGCCGTTGCGGCCCGGGTACGCGCACGCCGTTTATCGTGGTGTCGCCGTGGGCGAAGGTCAACTTCGTCGACGATACGCCGATCACCCAGGCGTCCGTGGTCAAGTTCATCGAAGACAACTGGCTCGGCGGTCAGCGCCTTGGCAGCGGTTCGTTCGATGCAACGGCGGGCAGCATCATGAACATGTTCAACTTCTCGGGCTCGGGCAACAATCCGACGGTGTATCTGGACGAGAACCTGGGTACGAAACTGTCGGCACCGCCGGCTAGCTGACCCGCAAACGTGCGGACTGCCTTTCCGGTGCGCCTGACGTCACGTCATGCACGAGCGCTGCTCGTGCATGACGACACGACGCGCAGCGCGAGGAAGCGCTCGAAACACATCAAGCTGTAGTTGGGCGTCGAGCCAGTGCAAACGTGCTGGCTCGATTTGCTTTTGATCGCACCTGATCGAATTACTTGTCACTACCGCCATGAATCATCCTTCAGACGCCCTGCTGCCCCCGCATCTGCCTGCCGGCGGTGAGCCGGGTCCCGTCATTACCCGTCGTGCGTGGCTCAGGCTGCTCGTGTGGAGCGCCGCCGGCATCGTGCTCGCGCTCGTTGTGGTTTGCGCGTACGCGCTCGTCTACCCGGAACGGATGCCGCCCGCAGTTGGTTCGATCGTCGAGGAAATCACCGGCGCGAATCCCAATCCGGTGCATTTGATGCGTCCGCAAGACGCGCCGCTGAGCGCGGTTGCGCTGCTCGGCAAACAGATTTTCTACGACCAGACATTGTCGGCCTCGGGCACGCAGTCGTGTGCATCGTGCCACTCGGCGCAGCATTCGTATGCGCCGGATAACGCGTTCCCGGTTCAACTCGGCGGCGCGCACATGAACCAGGCCGGCTATCGGCCGCCGCCCTCGCTGACGTATCTGTACCGCCAGGCGCCATTCAGCATCGGGCCGGATCAGGGCGATACCGACGTGCCTGTCGACATGACGCAACTCGCGTCACAGGCCGCCGGCGTACAGCGCGCGCAGAAGACGGCGCTTGCCGCACCCGCCGCGCCGGCGATGGTGCCGCAAGGCGGCCTGTTCTGGGACGGCCGCGCCGATACGCTGCAAATCCAGGCGATCGGTCCGCTGATGAATCCGGTGGAGATGGCCAACGCGACGCAAGAGGATGTCGCGCGCAAGCTGCTGCAAACCAAATATCTGGACCAGTTCAAACAGATCTTCGGAGCGGGCATCGTCAATAATCCGAGCCTGCTGATTTCGGAAGCCATGTTCGCAGTGGGACGGTATCAGACCGAGGATCAGTCGTTCCACGCTTTCACCAGCAAGTACGATTACTGGCTCGAAGGTAAAGCGCGCCTGACCCACGCAGAATTGCATGGCTTGCAGTTGTTCAACGATAAGGACAAGGCTAATTGTGCGGGCTGCCACTTGAGTCAGCCCAGCAAGGATGGCTTGCCGCCGGTGTTCACCGACACGCAGTACGAAGCGCTTGGCGTGCCGCGGAATCCGGCCATTCCGGCCAACAAGGATCCGAAGTTCTTCGATATGGGCGTGTGCGGGCCGTTCCGCGACGACATGACGAAGGAGACGCAGTACTGCGGGATGTTCCTGACGCCGACCCTGCGCAATGTGGCCGAGCGCAAGGTGTTCTTCCACAACGGCGTGTATCACGACCTCAAGCAGGTCATGGACTTCTATAACCTGCGCAACACGGCACCCGAGAAGATCTATCCGCGCGATGCTTCGGGCAAGGTCCAGAAGTACAACGATCTGCCGGCCCAGTATCACGCCAATGTCGACGTTGCCGATGCGCCGTTCGATCGCAAGTTCGGCGATCAGCCGGCCATGACGGATCAGGACATTCAGGACATCATCGCGTTCATGAAAACGCTGAGTGACGGGTATAAGGCTGCAGGGTCCTGACTCCCATTAGGGCCGATTAGGGCCGTCGCGCAGCGTCGCGCGAGCCGGTGAGGTATCCTTGCCGGTTCCGCGACCACTTTCCGTACCCTGCCCGATGGCCGATTTCCCTTTCGACGCCGTACTCTTCGACTGCGACGGCGTGCTCGTCGACTCCGAACCCATCACCAACCGCGTGCTCACCGAAATGCTCGGCGAGTTAGGCTGGCATTTGAGCGTTGAAGAGGCGATGCAGATTTTTGTCGGCAAGGCCGTCAGGGATGAAGCCGCACTCATCGAAGCGCGCACCGGCTTTGCGATTACGACGGAATGGCTCATGCAATTTCGTGCGCGCCGCAATGAGGCGCTCGATCGCGAGCTGGTGGCGATCGATGGCGCGGCGTCTGCAGTACGCGCGCTTTACGCGTCGCTCAACGGACGCATTGCTGTCGCGTCCGGCGCCGATCGCATCAAAGTGGAATTGCAACTGGTGAAGGCCGGTATTCTCGACTGCTTTGAAGGGCGCATCTCCAGCGGTCACGAAACACCGCGCAACAAGCCCTATCCCGATGTCTATCTTGCCGCGGCCGCAAGTTTGGGCGTAGAACCGCAGCGTTGCGCCGTGGTTGACGATACCGTCACGGGTGTGACTGCAGGCGTGGCCTCCGGCGCCACCGTGTTCGGCTATTGTCCGAAAGAACTGAGCCACAGCAGCGCCACGGCCTTGCATGGCGCGGGCGCGGTTCACGTCTTCCGGGACATGGCCGAGCTGCCCGCGCTGCTCGCCGGATGGCGCGGCGTGCAGGGTTAAGCGCGGGATTAAGGGCGCGCCCTTACTCGAAAGCGGGGTCGATCGGCACGCGATAGCCCACCGCGAGGCGGTTGGTCTCGTTCGCCATACCGACCACCGCCAGCAACTCGCCGAACATTTCATCGGTCATACCCGCGCGGCGGGCCGCGGCCGTATGGCTCGCGACGCAGTAGCCGCAGTTGTTCGTCACACTCACCGCGACGTAAAGCAACTCCTTGATCAGCGGATCGAGCGCACCCGGCGCCATCACGTCCTTCAGACTGTCCCACGTGCGCGCGAGCGTAGGCGGATGCTGGGCGATGTATTTCCAGAAGTTATTGACGTCGTCGACCTGGCGGGTCTGCTTGATGTCGTCGTAGACGGCTTTGACTTCAGGCGAAGCTGCGGAATATTCGATGGCTTTAAGCTGGCTCATACATCCTCCTTTGCTTGCTAATGGAATTCGGCGATTCGTGCGCGAGTGGCGCAGGGTTGCTCATTGTGCCCGCAATTCCGGTGGGCGTAGCTGTTGGCAGTACGCCAACACCATAACGTCACGAGTCGGTGGATCTCAAACCATCTTGCGCTTGCGAGATCGGTAGATGTGGACGCCATGCCGCTTTGCGCTGGATGGCATGGTGTGTGCAAAGGGAACCAGTGAGCGCGGCGATACCCGGGCTCACTGTTAATCCAACCCTGCCGGAGATCCACCATGAAAACGCTAGTTCTCAAAGATTTGCCCCGCGCCGATGAACTCGACCGCGCGGCTTCGCAATCCGTCCGCGGCGGCATCGCCTGCCTCACGCGGGAAGCGCCGCCCGCTTGCCCCGGCGGGATGATGCCGCCTATTGTTGTTCGGCGTGGCTGGGAGTGTCCGCCGATTCATTGGGGTTGCGGGCCTGTCCATGTCCCATACGGCAAGCCGCCTTGCCACTCCGAGCCGGTGGTGGTGCCGCTTTAGGCATCGCGAGAAACCACGTGAAGCGTGAAGATAGACGGGCCAGCATGGCGGCCCGTCTACTTTCATCGCCCCGCCGGGATATCGTTACTTCCCTGTAGCGCGCGGACGCAGCACCTGCCCACCCGGACCGTCTTCCACGATCCAGCCCTTGGCTCGCAATTGCTCACGCAGACGATCAGCCAAGCTCCAGTCCTTGGCCGCACGGGCCTTGTCACGCTCATCGAAGAGAAGCGCGATATCGGCGGGAATCGCAGGCACGTCTTCCTTCCAGTCGGCGAGTCGAAGTCCGAGCACGGCGTCGAATTGATCGACCGTTGCCCGTCGCGTCGCCGCAGGGAGATCGCTTCTCACCACATCCCACAGTACAGCGAGCGCACGCGGCAGATTCAGATCCTGATCGACCTCAGCCTTGAAACGCTCAACGCTGTTCGCATCGGGCATGCCCCCTTCAGGCCATTGCACATAAGCTCGACGCAAACGGTCCAACGCGGATTGCGCGGCATCGAGCGCTTCGAGATTGAAGCGCAGTGTGCTCCGGTAATGCGCGCTGAGGCATAAGTAGCGATACGCGAGCGGATCGATGCCTCGATCGATCAACGTCTGCAAGCGCACGAAGTCGCCGCCCGACTTCGACATCTTGCCGGCGTCCAGCGTGAGGAAATGGCCGTGCATCCAGAAGTTCGCAAGGCGGGTTCCATGGCGTGCCTGAGTCTGCGCGATTTCATTGCTGTGATGCACGGCGATGTGATCCTCTCCTCCGCAATGAATGTCGAACCACGGGCCGAGGTATTTCGCCGACATCGCCGAGCATTCGATGTGCCAACCGGGAAAGCCGCGACCCCACGGGCTATCCCACTCCATTTGCCGCGTGCTGTCCGGTGGACTGAATTTCCACAGCGCGAAATCCGTTGCGTGCTGTTTCTCCCCTAACGCAACACGCTTGCCGGCCTGCAGGCCAGCGGCATCGAGACGGGCGAGAAAGCCGTAATCGTCCTGTTTGCTCGTGTCGAAGTAGACGCCGTCGGCCGTGCGGTACGTATAGCCGTTGCGCTCGAGTTCGGCAATGAAGTCGATCTGTTCGACGATGTGATCGGTCGCTCGGCACCACAGGGCTGGCTCCAGCAGGTTCAGCGCGTGCCAGTCGTTCATGAAGGCTTCTGTATATCGCTCCGCGATCGTCCATGCCGATTCGCCGGTGCGGCGGCTGCCCTTTTCCATTTTGTCTTCGCCTTCGTCGGCATCGGAAACCAGATGACCGACGTCGGTGATATTGACGACGTGCCGCACGGTGTAGCCGTTCAATGTCAGCACGCGTCGCAGCACGTCTTCGAACACGTAGGTTCGAAGGTTGCCGATATGCGCGTGGTCGTACACGGTCGGACCGCAGCAATACAGCCCCACGTGGTCCGCTTGAATCGGCGTGAAAGCGCGTAAGGTGCGCGACCAGGTGTCGTACAGGACGAGTGGCATGTGAATTCCTGCAGTGTTGTGCGCGTTAGTGAACGTAACAACGAGAACGGACAGATCAAAACAAAAAGCCACCGGTCTTGTGACGGGTGGCCTCAGGGATACGGACGTGTGCAGATCGACTCGCTAGACGCAAGCTCCCCTTGGCAGGCTGCAACAGCATGCTTGCAAAGAATGCGAAGGGGAATGGATAGATGCGGCCATGGAAACGATGCTAACGCGTGTTTCCAGGCCGGTCAATCTCGAACTCGCCCATAGGTGTCTTCGAAACGCACGATGTCGTCCTCGCCGAGATAGGCGCCGGACTGCACCTCGATCAACTCGAGCGGAATCTTGCCCGGATTCAGCAACCGGTGCGTCACCCCAAGCGGAATGTACGTCGATTGATTTTCGGTCAGGATGATCTCTTTGTTGCCGTTGGTGACGAGGGCAGTACCCTTGACGACGATCCAATGCTCCGCTCGATGATGGTGCATCTGCAGACTCAATTGCGCGCCGGGGCTGACAACGATGCGCTTAACCTGAAAGCGGTCGCCGCTGTCGATGCCTTCGTACGATCCCCACGGCCGCACCACGCGACGGTGCGTGACCGACTCGTGGCGTCCCATGGTATTCAACTGCGCAACGATCTTTTTGACGTCCTGCGCCTGGTCGCGATGCGCCACGAGCACAGCATCGGCGGTCTCGACGATCACGACGTTATTCAGGCCGATCGCGGCCACCAGCCGGTGTTCTGCGCGGATGTACGAGTTGGTCACGGCATCGGTCAGCACGTCGCCGATCAGCGCGTTGTCCTGCGCATCGCGCTCCGCAATGTCAGCAAGCGCCGTCCACGAGCCGATGTCGTTCCAGCCGAGGTCCGCCACCGCGACCACGGCGGCGCGCTTCGTTTTTTCCATCACGGCATGGTCAACCGAGATGTTGGGACAGGCCGAGAAGCTTTGTGCTTCGAGACGCACGAAATCGTTGTCGCGTTGCGCACCCTCCAGCGAAAGCTCCGCCTGCTTCGCGATTTCCGGCTCGTAGCGACGCAGCTCCTCCATGTAGGTGGACGCTTTCAGCATGAACATGCCGCTGTTCCAGTAGTAACTGCCATCCTCAAGAAAACGCTGCGCTGTCGCCGCGTCCGGCTTCTCGACGAAGGAATCGACCGCAAAGGTCGGCTCGCCTTCAACAAGGCTTGCACCTGAACGGATGTAGCCGTAGCCGGTGTGCGGTTCGGTCGGCGTAATACCGAACGTGACCAGGTAGCCGTCTTTAGCAATCTGCGCGGCGGCTTCGGCCGCTTTAACGAAAGCCGCTTCGCCCTTGATCACGTGATCGGACGGCAGAACGAGCAGCAACGCATCCGGACTTTCTCGCATGGCCAGCAACGCCGCCACCGCGATAGCCGGCGCCGTGTTGCGGCTGGCCGGCTCGAGCACGATCGCCGACGACACGACATCGACCTGGCGCAACTGCTCGGCCACAAGAAAGCGCTGCTCATTATTTGTGACGACGATCGGCGACGCGACGTCGGCGATACCTCGCAGGCGCAGTGCGGTTTGCTGAACCAGGGTGTTGTCACCCGTCAACTTGAGATATTGCTTCGGATATCCGCCGCGCGACATCGGCCACAGCCGCGTGCCGCTTCCACCGCAAAGAATGACTGGATAAATATGCATGGTCTTTTTCTCTTTTCTCTCTAGATATTGTTTGAATGTGTACGCCCCGATTCCCCTGCCCCCGAATTCAAGCCCGGCGCATAAGCTGCATTCGTACCGATTCCAGTTCATGCGGCAAACGGCGCGAGATTGGCGCGCGGCGCGGCAGTTCGACAAAGCCCAGGCGTTGATACAGATCGTACGCACGCCGATTGCTGACCAGTACGTCCAGTACGATCTGCCGATCGGGCTCGTCGTGCATCAGTCCCGCGCGCAATACGCTGGTAAATAGCGCACTGAACACGCCCGACCCTCGCATCTGTTCATCCGTCGCGCAATGTGCAATCAGCGTTTGTGACGACTTCGGCGCGGGCAATTCGCTCTCCAGCACCAGCCCACGCAACAGCATGCCCACGGTGCTGCGCACGCCAAAAAACACCATCAGCATCAGCGCAACATGAGGATCGTCAAACCAGATGCTCCTGCCGTCATGCATGGCAAGCACCGCTACGACCTTATCGTTGCCCGTCACGGCGACGTGGTGCCGCCGATAGGAGAAACGGCCATGTTTCGACGTGAACGCGAATTGCAGAAACTCGATGCACCGGTGGTCGGGTTCGCCGAGAAAGAACCCGAACTCACGCACACCCGAGGCGAAGATCAACGGCGCGCACGCCTCTGCATCTTCTGCCCGCGCGGGGCGGAACTGCAAAGCGCCGGCTTCCTGCCCCTGATGCGACGTGCGAGCGCGCTCTGATTGAACGGCGTACATGGCGAGTGTCCCTCTTTAACGCGGCAGGCGCTTGAGCGCCGCAATGGTTCGGCTGATCTGTTCCGGCTCATGCGTCGAACAGATAAAAAACCGCAGACGCGCCGCCTTCTCTTCGACGGCAGGATAGAAAATCGGCTGCACGTTGATGCCTTCCGCAAACATCGCGTTGGCCCACTGCGCGGCCTTCAAGGTGCTGCCGGTAATGATCGGCACGACCGCATAGCCCGCGCTCTTGCCCGTGTCGAGACCCGCGGCGCGCGCTTCGTCGAGAAACTGTTTGCCGCGTGCACGCAGCAGCGCCGCCCGCGCCGGTTCAGCAATCAGCCGTTCGAGCGCCGCAAGCGACGCCGCCGCCAGAGCTGGCGCAAGGCCGACGCTGTACAGAAAGCCGGGCGCGAGATGCCGCAAGATATCGATCAGTGCCTGCGAGCCGGCGATAAATCCGCCGCAGCCCGCCAGTGTTTTGCTGAGCGTGCCCATCCAGATATCGACGTCGCCGCTCGCCACGCCGCAATGCTCGCGAACGCCCTGACCGCGCTCGCCCAGCACGCCGAGCGAGTGCGCCTCGTCAACCATCAGAAACGCGGCATGCCTGCGCTTGATGTCGACGAACTGAGCCAGATCGGGAATGTCCCCGTCCATGCTGTACAGGCCTTCGATCGCGATCAGCACACGCCGGTAATCGTGCCGCACGCGTGCAAGCAGCGCGTCGAGCGCCTGCCAGTCGTTGTGCGGAAAGCTCAACCGTTTCGCGCCGCTCAATTGCGCGCCTTGCACGATACTGTTGTGCGCGAGCGAGTCATGCACGATCAGATCGCCGGGACCGAACAGCGAGCCGATTACCGTCACGTTGGTGGCATGGCCGCTCACGAACACGACGCAATCGTCCACCTCGTACAACGAGGCGAGCGCCGCTTCGAGTTCGCGCTGCACGGGCCGTTCACCCGCCACCATCCGGCTCGCCGATGCCGACGTGCCATAGCGATCGATCGCTTCTTTCGCGCGCGCGGACACGAGCGGATCGCCGGCAAGACCGAGATAGTTGTAGTTCGCGTAGTTCAAATACTGCGCGCCGCCGATCTGGGTGGTCGCGCCCGCAATACCTTCATGCACGCGAAAAAACGGCGACTGCACCTGCAGCTTCTCGCCCATCTGCCGCAATATTTCGACCTGCTGATAACCCGGCATGGTCTCGAAGCTGCACAGCGCAGCGCGCGAAGCGTCTTGCGCCGCGCGTGTGCCACCGGCGGGCAATGGCGCGCCCGGGGTCTGCGCCTCTTCGGAGACGCGCTCCAATTGCCGCATCAACGCCTTCGCGGCGAGTTGCTGGCGGATGTGATCACCCAATCCCATGCTGTTCAGATAACCCTGTGAGGTGCCGGCCTGATGTCGATATCAAGCCGGAAATTCGGCCCATTCCCATGCGTCGCGCGTGGAGAGCAATTCGGCAACCAGCCGGTAGTTCATTTCATGACTCGGCCGCAGTGCGGTGATGCGACCGAGCAACGGCGCGCCGGCCATCGCCATGTCGCCGACCAGATCCAGCACGCGGTGCCGCACAAACTCATCCGGCACACGCATTCCGCCCAGCACGCGATTGCCGACGATCGCCGCGGTACACGACAGGCGCGCGCCGCGCAGAATCGGCATACCGCGCATATAGCCGGCGAGAATCGCGGGGATGGCCCATTTGACGCGTCCGTATGAACGCGAGGGGGCGATCTCATCTGCAAAACTCTTAGGCGTCACCGCGCCGTCCCAGCGCAATGCACCGAAGCCTTTGAGGTCGTTGCGCACGGCCATTTCATAAGCGGCCGATGGTTCGATCGAGATACTGCGCTCGTCGCGCGTGCCCTCGCCGTCGGCTATCTTCACGGCACGCAGCACGCGAATAAAGCGCTTGGCGTGTGGCAATTCGATTCGTCCGCACGCATGGATCGCCTCGATCCACGGCTGTGCGCTGCCATCGAGAATCGGTACCTCTTCCGCATCCAGTTCGACGGTCGCGCGATCGATTTCGCAGGTCAGCAGCGACGCCAGCAGATGCTCGACGGTGCGCGCACGCACACCATTGGCGCTTTCGAGCATCGTGCAAAGCGGCTGGCCGCGTCGCAACGACGGGCTCACCGCGAGCTCAGCCAACACGCCTGCGCCCTGCATGCGACGAAAGACGATGCCACGCGGACCATCGGCATCGGCGGGAAGAATCCGCACGTTCACGCGCCGTCCGGTATGCAGACCGTGACCGCTTAACGCCAGCGGTCGCGCGAGCGTCCCTTCACGGCGGCGCCAGCCAGCAGGTGCGTTCATCAGACGAGCTCCGTCGCGGCGGGTGTCGGGACGGGCGTTGCCGTGTTTGGTTGCCCCGACAGCGCGCCGGTGACGTCGGCCAGCGCATGAGCGCCGACATCGAGCGCATGTTGTGCGGCAACCGCCGCCACCTGCGCCGCGACGCCGTTTGACTCCGCCACATCGTCCTGCGTCTGGATCGATTCGACGATCCGCTGCGCCAGTGAGTGCACCGTTGCGCCTTCGGCCATCGTCATGATCGACAGCTTGACCTGGAAGCTCTCTTCGACCGCCATGCCGAGCTCCATGCCCATCAGCGAATCCATGCCCATATCGAGGATCGAGCGGCCGGTTTCGATTTTTTCCGGCGACATGTGCAAGATGCGTGCGATCTGTGCCTGCAAGGTTTCTTCGACCAACTGCAAGGCATCCGCGAATGCCAGGCCGAGAATCTGGTCGCGCATCTGCGCGCCGCTCTGACGTGCCGGTTCGTGACTGCCGCGTGCATGCAGTTCCGTGTAGCGGCGCGCACGCGCAGCCGGCATGCCGAGCGAAAGCGCCTGCCAGTCGAGCCGCACCACTGCTTCGCCGACGTTCATATCGACGATCGCACGCTCCAGCGCCGCGAGCGCTTCGGCCGACGTAATCGACAGCCCGCCAATGCGCGCTTGTAGCGCTTCGCGGGTCTCGGCGTTGCGCGCGAGGAAGCCGACGTCGTCCAGCGGACCCCATGCCATGTAGGTGCCCCACAAGCCGGCCGCGCGGCGCTGGGCGATCAGCGCCTCGAGGAAGCTGTTGGCCGCGACGTAGCTCGACTGCCCCGGGTTGCCGAGGAAAGTCGTCGCCGATGAATAGACCACGAAGAAATCGAGTTTTGTATCGCGCGTGGCGCGGTGCAGGTTCCATGCGCCCGCCAGCTTCGGCGCGAGCACCGCGGCGAAACGTGCGTCGTCGAGATTACGCACGAGGCCGTCGTCGATCACCATCGCCGAATGGAGCACACCCTTGAGGGGCGTTCCGCGCGCGGCGATATCGGCGAGCAGTGCGTCGAGCGCGGCTGCGTTCGTGACGTCGCAGGCTGCCGTGTGCACCTGTGTGCCGTTTTCTTCGCGCCAACGCGCAGCCTCTGCGGCGAGCTCCGGTGCGAGCGCGCCTGAACGGCTCGCGAGCGTCAGGTTTCGTGCGCCGCGCGACATCATCCAGCGCGCGGTGGCAAAACCAAGGCCGCCCGTGCCGCCCACGATCAGATACGCAGCTGCCGGATCGAGTTGCAGCGCGTCAGCGCCGGTCGTCGCGCGCGACGGACTCGGCGTACCCGCCGGATACGTCACGAGGATCTTGCCGATCTGACGTGCCTGCTGCATGTGACGGAAGGCTTCCTCGACGCGTTCCGCCGGAAACGCGCGATAAGGCAGCGGATGCAACACGCCGCCCGCGAACAGTTGCATCACCTCTTCGAACAGACGCGCGGTCAGATCCGGCAATGCGCTCATCAACTGGTCGGCATCGATGCCGAAATAGCTGATGTTGTTGCGGAACGGCCGCAAGCCGATGCGGCTGTTCTCGTAGAAGTCACGCTTGCCGAGTTCGAGGAAACGGCCGAACGGACGCAGCGTGTCGATGCCGCGCACCATCGCTTCACCGGCAAGCGAATTGAGCACGATATCGACGCCTGCACCTTGCGTGCGCTCTCGGATTTCATCGGCAAATGCAAGGCTGCGTGAATCGAACACGTGATCGGCGCCGAGCAGACGCACGAATTCGCGCTTCTCGCGGCTGCCCGCCGTTGCAAACACCTCCGCACCCAGGTGGCGCGCGAGCTGGATCGCCGCGATCCCTACTCCGCCGGCCGCGCCGTGCACCAGCACGCGCTCGCCGCGGCGCAGTCGCGCCAGCTCGCACAGTGCGTAGTACGCCGTAAAGAAGGTAGTCGGCACCGTGGCCGCTTCTTCGAAAGTGAGACGTTCGGGCTTGTGGGCGATGGCCTCGGCCTTCGTGCGCACGTGGCTCGCGAAGGACGCCGGCGCGAAACCGAGTACCGCATCGCCCGGCGCGAAACGCCGCACATCCCGGCCGACGCGCGCGACGCGCCCCGACAGTTCCATGCCGATCGTCGCGCCGGCAAAACCGTTTTCGACGGCTTCGTCGGACAGCAAGCCCATCGCGTACATCACGTCGCGGAAATTCAGACCCGTTGCAACCGGTTCGATTTCGACTTCATCGGCCGCAAGTTCGCGTTGCGGAAGTGCAAACCATTCCAGATTGCGCAACGAGCCAGGCGACGCAAAACCGAGCACCGCCGCTTCGTTCTGCGGACGCACCGAGGCAGTCGATTCGCGGCGCACTGCAGCGCTCGCCGCAGGCAGCATGCGCGGCACGTAGCGGCCGTGTGCGGCGAGCAGCACTTCTTCTTCGCCGTCGGACGCGAGCAGCTCACGCGCCAATTGGGCGCCTGCATTGCGGCACGCTGGCGATACGTCGATCAAACGGCACGACAGTTCCGGATGCTCGTTGGCCAGCACACGGCCGAGCCCCCACATTGCCGCTTGCTCAGGACGCAGCGTCGCGGCATCGGCAAACGGTGTGGCGACCGGCGCACCGCCGCGCGTCACGATCCACAATTGCGGCTGTGTTACGCCAGCAACCGCGATGAGATCACGCACAAGTTGCGCCAGTGCGAGCGTGGTCTGCTGCTGGATTTGCATCACCTCCGCGCCGTCCGCATCAGCGGACAGCGTGTGATCGGGCGCGATGAACACGACGTGGTGCGGACGCCCTGCCGGCGCGGCCAGCTTGCTCATGTCGTGACGCAATGCCTTGAGCGTGTTGCTCGACGTCGTGTGGCCGGCTGCCTGCAAGGCAGCCGCCAGGGTCTCGTCGGCGCCGGTTTCCGCTGCGTACAGCAGGGACCAATGCGCTGACGGCGTCTGTGCTTCGCTCTCGTTGTCAGCAGAAGCGCCTCTATGCGGCTCGCGTGCGACGATCAGCGTCGGTGCGCCTTCGAGATCCAGACCCTGCTCCGTATGCCGCGTGACCTGTTCGAAGCCGGCTTCTTCAAGGTGTTTCGTCAAGGCTACCGGCGACAACCATGCCGCACGGCGCGCGTTGGCGTGCGCGGCATCCGCGTCGAGATCGAACACGATATCGGCGAAGCGGCTATTGCGCGGCTCCGCGATCACGACCAGCGCGCCCGGCGCGAGCCAGCCGCGCAGTGCGTCGAGTAGTGCATGTGGTTCGGTCTGTGCGGCAAGCACGTGGCTCGCCACAACGATGTCATAACGCTCGCCGGCTTCGATGCCGGACAGGCGCGGTGCATCACCGAACTCAATGTTGGCGATGCGCACGGATGGATGCTCGCTCGCGTCGAAGCCGCTCAACTGCTCATGCGTGCCTGCAATCGTGTAGTCGCAGCGCGACACCGGCACGTGAATCGCGAGCGGCTGCAACACATCGCTCGACGGCGAATCGAGTTCGAGCACGCGCAAGCGGCGCGATTCGCTCCACCCTTCGATCGCGCGATGCAGGCAGGCGCCAGTCAGCGCATTGACGTGGGCCCACGTCGGCGAAGCTTCGAAGAAGTGTTCGACCAGACTGCTGCGCGACGACGGCAGGATCTGCGCGCCGCTCACTTCGCCGCGCAACACGGCGGGCAGCGCTGCGCCACAATGGGCAAGCAGCGTCAGTTCGGCCACGTGCGCGGGCGACTGAGCAAGCAGGTCGCGCCACAGTTCATCAATGCCCGGCAGATTCCCGCAGGCCGCTGCGTCGCGCACCAGACGGGTACCGTCGCGCTGCGCCAGGCCGTCTTCCACGACGATCTGCACGAGACGCGCCAGCAGGGCCGGATGCGCGCAGTCCGGCAGCGACGGTTGCGCAAACACGTCCGTCGCATCGAGGGCATTCAATGCGTACGCGCTTGCGAGCACGTCGAGCAACGGCAGCATTTCAGTCAGATGCGCCTGTCTGCGCGGCTGATCTTCTTGCGCAGCCAATGCCGCGGCGGCATCTTCCAGCAACGCGGCCGGCTCGGGCAACATGCGTGCGTCGAGATCGGCGGCAAGCGGTTTGGCCTCGACGATATAGGCGTAACGTGCAGGCGCATGCTGACGGCGCGCCATCAGATCGACACGGCGGAAGCGGCATGCGCCGAGTCGCGCGACGATCGCGCCGTGCGCGTCGGCGAATTCGAACGACGCCACCACCGAATGCGGACTGCGCCGTTCGATCCGGGCGACCACGTAACGGATCGCGTCGCCGCGCAGATAGTCGATGCGTCCGATTTGCACCGGCACATAAGCCGCGTGTTCGATCTCAGCTCGATCTTCTGACGCGAGCAAGGCGAACAGCGGATGGAAACCGCTGTCCATCAGGGCCGGATGAAGCGCGTAGGCGCTCGGTTGCGCACCGGATTCGGCTTGCGCGAGGACGGCCGGGATTTCCACTTCCGCCAGCGCCATGTCGGCGTTCGCGTCGACGTGCACCGCGCGCACCCATTGGAACGCCGGACCGTAGCTCAAGCCAATTGCGGTGGTGTTCGCATACAACGTTGCGCCGGACATGGCCGGTTGCGCGAACAGCTCGGTGAGCGTGGTGGCCGGCAGTGTGCTTGCCTCGCCTTCCGTGCTCAGCGCGCAGCCGCTCGCCAGCAAGCGGCCGGTAACGTTGAGCGACCACGCTTCGTCTGACATGCGATCGCGTGTTTCGATCGTGAAACTCGCGGTACGCACGTCGACGGTAAAGCGGAACAGCTTCGAATGCTGCGGCTGGAACACCACCGGCAGACGGATTTCGAGGTTCTCGACGGCGCAGCTTGGCGTGCCGAAATGCACGCGCGCGGCGGCGAGCGCCATCTCGACGTAACCCGCTCCAGGGAACGCCACACCGCCATCGACCACGTGATCGGCCAGCATCGGCAGACCGGCCGGATCGAGCTGATTTTCCCAGGCGAGCGCGTGCTCGCGCAGACGGTAACCGAGCAGCGGATGTTCGCGGCGGCGATTGACCAGGTTGTAAGCCTCGGCGGTCGGGCCGAGCCAATAGCGTTCGTGCTGCCACGGATAGGACGGTAGCGCCACGCGCGTGCTCATTGGCGCGAAGCGATCGACGTCGACACGCGCGCCATTCGCGAGCATCGTGTAGATCGCGTGGTGCAACATCTGCGCGCTGTCGTGGTTGCGCTTGAGTGTCGGCAGCGAGCGGCCCGTAATGCGGGCATCGTCTAGTGTCTGCGTCACATAGGTGCGCAGAATCGAATGCGGGCCGACTTCGAGGAACAGGCGCACGCCCGTCTGGGCGACCTGAGCCACCGCATCGCCGAAACGCACCGGCTCGCGGATATTGCGCCACCAGTATTGCGCGTCGAGTTCGGTGCCCGCGAGCGCGGTACCCGTCACCGTCGAGACGAAGCTACGCGATGCAGCAATCGGCACCAGATCCGCGAGACCCTGCAGCACGCTCGACTCGATCGGATCCATCTGACGGCTGTGGAACGCGTAGTCCAGGTCCAGCATCTGGAAGAAGCGGCCGCTTTCCTTCACCGCGGCTTCCAGCACCTGCAATGCACCAAGCGGGCCGGCCACCGTGACCGCATGCGGGCTGTTGACCCCTGCGACTTCCACCGCGGCGTCCACGCCGAGTTGCGCCATCAGTACACGCATGGCGGCTTCGCCCAGCCCGGCAGCAGCCATTCGGCCCGTGCCGCGCGTGCTTGCCTGAGCGCGACTGCGAATCTTGATCACGTGTGCGGCTTGCGCCAGCGTCAGCGCACCCGACGCCCACGCCGCAGCGACTTCGCCGACGCTGTGCCCAAGGCACATGTCATAGCCGACGCCACGCGCTTCGATGACGCGCACTACGCCCACCTGAATCGCGAATAGCAGCGGCTGGGCGTGCTCGGTTGCTTCCAGCGTGGTGGCGTTGACGCCTTCACGCAGCACCTCGACCAGCGAGGCACTGCCGTCGGCACGCCACAGCGCGTCGAGCTCGTCGAGCGCGGCACGGAACACCGGCTCCTGTTCGAGCAATTGCCTGCCCATGCCGGTCCACTGCGAGCCGTTGCCGGAAAATACCAGCGCAAGACGTGAATCGTCGCCCGGGGTTTCGCCCTGCACGAGCGCCGCGTCTGTCTGATCCGACGTCGGCGTGGCTAGCGCGGCGAGCGCCGCACGCGCTTCGGCTGGGGTCAACGGTGCGATGATCGCGCGATGCTTGAGCCACTGCCGGCGATGCGCCGCGTTCGAGGCCAATGTGCTCCAGGGCGCTCCGTTGTCCAGCATCGATAGATAGCGTGCCGCCAGCGCCGGCAGCGCGGCTGCGGTGCGTGTCGAGAGGATCAGCGGGGACAGGGTCTTTGAGTCGCTGTCGGTTCTTGCAGCGGCATCTGCTTTCGGTGCTTCCCGCAGGACGATGTGTGCATTGGTGCCGCCGAACCCGAACGAATTGACACCGACCACCAGCGGTTCCGCACCACCGTCGAGTGCTGTCAGACGATCCACGACACGCAACCGGCCGCCGACAAAATCAATCGATGGATTCGGCGTTTCGAAGTGCAGTGTCTTCGGCACCGCGCGGTGCTTCAGGCACAGAATCGCCTTCATCAAACCGGCCATACCCGAAGCCGTTTCGAGGTGGCCGACGTTGGTCTTCACCGAGCCAATCAACAAGGGCTGATCGACCGGCCGTCCCGCCGACGCGACTTCCATCAAGGCGCGCGCTTCGATCGGATCGCCGACCGCCGTTCCCGTGCCGTGCGCCTCGACATAGGCGAGCGAGCGCGGATCGACGCCCGCGCGTTCATAGACAGTGCGCAGCAAGGCCGCTTGCGTCGCCGCGCCCGGCACGCTGATGCCGCCTTGCGAGTAGCCGTCCGAGTTGACGCCCGAACCGGCGATCACTGCGTGGATCGTGTCGCCGTCGGCCAGCGCGCGGTCGAGCGTCTTGAGCATCACCAGCGCGCCGCCTTCCGAGCGCACGTAACCGTCGCCGGTCGCGTCGAACGCGCGGCAGCGTCCGCGAGGCGACAACATCGACGCCTTCGAGAACGTCACGAAGCCGAACGGATGCAGCAGCAGATTGACGCCGCCCGCGAGCGCCATCTCCGCGTCGCCCGATTGCAATGCCTGACACGCCTGATGCAAGGCGACCAGCGACGACGAACACGCCGTATCGACCGACACGCTCGGCCCGCGCAGATCGAACAGATAGGACAAACGGTTGGACGCGATGCTGAGCGTATTGCCGGTCGCCGAATACGGATCGACTGCGTTGAGATCGTCGACGAAACGATTGCCGTAGTCCGGACTCGCCACGCCGATGTAGACCGCGCAGTTGCTGCCTTCCATGTCGCGCGGACGCACGCCCGCGTCCTCGAAGGTTTCCCATGCGAGTTCGAGCAACAGGCGTTGCTGCGGATCCATCTGCTGCGCTTCGCGCGGCGAGATGCCGAAGAAAGCTGCGTCGAAACCGGCGACGTCGTCGAGCACGCCGGCTGAGAACGTGTAGCTCTTGCCCGCTTCGCGTTTGGACGGGTGCTGATAGAACTCCGTGCCGAAACGGTCTGCCGGTACTTGCGTGACCGCATCTTTTTCGTCGCGCAGCAGCGCCCAGAAATCATCGGGGCTCTCAACATGGCCGGGGAAACGGCAGGCCATCCCCACAATCGCAATCTGTTTGGTCATCGTTCGGTCATTGGGTGCAACGTGCGTGCCGGCGCCCCGCCAGGCAGGCCCGGTTCGAGTGCTCGAATCAGGGTGAGGCCGAGTTGTTCGGCGCGCAAAGCTTCATTCGTGGCGGGCGCTTCGCCGTAATTGCGCCAGATAAAGTAGTCGCTTCGAACCGGCTCGCAACCGAGTTCGCTGAATACGTGCGACAGCGCGGGCACGTGATCGCCGTAAAAGCACAGCACCGTGTCGCGGCGCCGTGCGCGTAGCGCTGAAAGCAGGCGGCCGAGCATCGCATCGGCGTTGGCGAGGTGGCGTAGATAGGCAGTCAGATCACGCCAACGCGCATCGTCGCCGAGCGTGTGGAAGGCTGCGCCCTCACCTGCCTGTACCGGTTCGAGATGCAGCGGCCCGTGGTTTTCCATCGTCATCGCGAAGATGAAGGCAGGCTTGTCGCGCGGTTCGTCGAGCGCGTTGAGAATCGATTCGGCGACCGCCATATCGCCGACGTACGGGCCGGCACGCGGCGCATCCTTGAACGACGCGATGTCCAGAAAGCGGTCGATCTGGAGATGTTTGAAGGCGCGTTCGCGGCCGAAAAAATCCGCGTAGTACGGGTGAATCGCCCTGGTTTGATAGCCGCCCCGCTTGAACCACGAGGCGAGCGATGCGCAGGCACTGCGCACGAATGCGTACGGATAGAAACGCGCATAGCCGAGTTGCGCGCCTTCGATACCCGTCAGGACCGCGAACTCCGTGCGCATTGTATTGGCGCCCCATGCCGGGACCGTCAATTCACCGTGCTGGAAGGACTCGCGGCGTGCTGTGTCGAAGTGATGAAGGATGGCTGGTGCGATCGATTTAGTGAGGCGACGCGCGTCCAAGAACGACTCGCTCTGGATCAGGATCACGTCGGGCGTCGACCGGGGTGCGCCTTCGGCAAAGGGACCCATGGCCAGCGCCTTACGCAATTGGCGCGGCGTGGCCGGCTTCATGCCGTTCAGCAGATAGGCGATGAAGACGGCGAAGAAACCGTGACGCTTCTGGTCGTCGGACGGATTCAATGTAAGAGGCAAGCGTGCGGCAAGCAGATAAGCGGCGGCGAGGCAGGCCGCGGCAGCGATGGCGATAACACCGAACGGCCTGCTGCTCATTGGCGTGTCCGCTACGAAAGCACCGATCACCACTGCAATGCCAACGATGATCGCTGCCACCGTTCCTGCGCTCAGAAACGGCAGGTACAAACGCGGATGCGCAAACAGCTGACTGAAGAGGCTTAAATCGGTGAAGACGAACGGCTCGCGCAGGGATGCATATTTTGCATTGCTCACGCCGGCAAGCAATGCGACCAGCGCGATTGCGACAAACGCGGAAAACCTCACGCGCCCTGTCACCAGCAACAGGCATAGGCAGATGAAAACGATTGCGGCGACATGCAAAGCAAAGGCGAGCGGCGAACGGCGCAGCGACGCGCGCGGCACCGCGATCGCTTCGGGCAGAAGCGCGAGGCCGGCGGCGGCCGCGAAGCTGAGCACGAGCGTTCGATCCACTCAGCGTTCCTCGCGTGGCAAATAGGACAGCCCACCCAGAATCGCATCGGCCATTACCGCGGGCAGCAATGGCAAAAGGCGCATGCCGAAAGCGAGCAGACCGGGGAAAGCGATTTCGGCGCGCCCTGCTTTCAGTCTGTGTTGGATATGCTGGGCGGCTTTATCGGCCGACCAGAGGAACCGCTTGTCGCCAGGGAAGACGTCGCTCATTGCCGTCTTTACGAAGCCGGGCAAGACGATCGACATGCGGATGCCGTCACGCGACAGGATCGGGCGCACTGAATCACCGTAGGCTTTGATCGCTGCCTTGCTGGCGCAGTAGGCCGGTGAGATTGCCATGCCGCGCAACGCGGCAAGCGAGCTGATCAGCGCGATCTGACCACTGCGGCGCGGGCGCATGCGGGCGATGACCGGAAGCGCCGCGTGCATCACGCCGTAGAAGTTCGTGTCGACGATGGCGGCCGTGCGTTCGAGTTCTTCCCAGTCTCGCGCGGACGCGAGCGTGCTGGCCGCGCCGGCGTTGGCGATTAGCAGGTCGATGGGATGGGCGTCGTCGAAATGGTGCAGCCAGACTTGCATGGCGGCGGCGGCGCGGACGTCGATCAGGCCGGTTTCCACTTTTGCGCCATTTGCGCGGCAGGCGCTGGCCACTTCTTCGAGTCTTTTCTCGTCGCGGCCAATGAGACCGAGAACGACGCCTGGCGCCGCATACGCCTGCGCGAGCGCGCGGCCGAGCCCCGCGCTCGCGCCGGTGATTACGATGTGGCGCGGCGTGGCATTAGGCACGGGCTGCCGCCTCGAGACGCTGCACTGCGCCGGCCGTTGCCATGGCGATGCCGGTGCGGGTGTAGAAGTCGCCGTTGATCTGGGTGTGGTGGACGACGTAGTCCAGAAAGGCTTGATACAGATGCATGTCGGGCTGCTCGCCGTGCAGCCAGAAATCGTCCAGCGAGCCTTGCCAGGTCAGACCCGGCATGCTGTAGATCGCCGTGCCGAGCGCGATTAGCGGACGGCGGTGATGCAGCGCTGACAAGCCGACCGTGCTGTTGACCACCACGGCACCGCGCGCATGATCGAGAAGCGTCGGCAAGTGGCCGGCGTCGATGAAGTGAAGGCGATCGGCCACGCCAAGCTCGCGCGCGAGTTGTTCCGAATGACCGCGGTAATCGATCAGCCCGGTATCGAGGGGGTGGTTCTTGATTACGAGCCAGCTATCTGCCGGAGCATGCTGGGCGAATGACCTGAGTACTTTGGTTATTGCTTCACGCACGCCATCGAACGGCGAGTGGACGACGATCTGCGCGTCCGAATTTAATTGCAGCGGAAATATGTAATACGCATGGCCGGCATCAAGCAGATCGCGGGTGACTTTATCGGAATCGCGATGATGCTGGCGTTGACGCAATGCGCGGGCGGCCAATCCCGAGTATTCGAAGAAGCCGTTTCTCGGACGATGGCTGCGGTAATGGGGAAAGCGCGTGGCGAATAGCGTGTTCGCACTGCGATAACGGATATCGTGGAAAGCGCGTTCGTAGAGGTTGTAGCCGGTGGGCCGGCCGGCTGGGCTCGGCGGAATGAAGCGGCGTTGATCCAGATACCAGGCGGGGTCGCGGGGTAATTGCGAACGGCCGTTTACACCGTGTTTTTCAAGCGTTAACCAATGCGGGCGGACGTAGCCTTCTTCGAAGACGTGAACACGCATCCCATTGGCTTGCGCAATGGGATGCATATGGCGATGAATTTCGCGGCAATCGCCAAACATTATGACGTCGGTAAAGTTACCCGCTTTCACCCGTTTGACATACCAATCCGTTAATTGGCTCGCCTGGTCACGGAAATTCCAAGCGTCACCAATACCTGCGTATGCCAGATCACCGCCGCAGAAATTAACTCGACGCACAGCATGGCCCCGCTCGCGCAACGCAGTGGCAAGTCGGCTAAAGAACGGGGAAGCCGTGCCTTGCAGAGCGAGAAAGGAGTGGTGCATGTAAGAACGTCGAAGAGCGGCCCGAGCTCCACCGACAGAACGGCATACCCACACGCCCTTCCCCCGAAGACTTCGGAATCGTTTGAATAATTGCTGCTGGTCTTAAGCAAGGACCGAAGAATACAACATTACGAGATAAAAAATAAGTAACGTTAAGAAAAATAAGGAAATTTGTTGGAAGGACACGAAGGTGGATGGCATCTGCTTTATCGGGTGGCTATAATCGGCCGCCCTTGGTGCATTGGCTGGGTATGCGTGGCTGTTGCCGTGTAAGGATTGCAATGCCCCGCATTGCGTCTGCAACCCTGATAAAGATGCCAGGTAAGGATTTGTATTGGCTCACGTAAAACGTTTGCGCCCATTGTGGCTGCACACTTTTTGCGCGAGTTTCCGCTCTTGCCTTTGACTCACTCGAAGTGAGTCAAAGGGGATTGAAAGAACTATTCAAAGTTGGATAAGACGTTGGAAACAGTATCTAGCAACAACGCGGCACTGCCGCCCTCGGGGAAGAAGAAAGGGCTGGTCGAACGCATCAAGGGAGTCAACCGCATCTTCGCGCTGACTGTCGTCGTGCCGACCACGATTGCCGTGGTGTACTTCGGGCTAATTGCATCGGATATTTATGTCTCGGAGTCGCGCTTTGTGGTGCGGAGTGCGCAAAGACAGAGTCAGACCAGCGTAGTGGGTGCCCTTCTACAAGGCACCGGGTTCTCGCGGGCACAGGACGACACTTATCCCGTGATCGACTACATCCAGTCTCGCGACGCGCTTACGGAACTGAATCAGAACGACTATATTGCCGATGCTTACGGTAATCATGGTGACTTGTTGAGCCACTTTTCGCGGAGCCTCGACAACAGTTTCGAAGCGTTGTGGAAGTATTACGGCAAACATATCGTCACGGTCGATCTGGATTCGACGTCGGCGATTACAACCCTCCAGGTTCGCGGCTATACGGCTAACGACGCAGAAAAGATCAATGAAAAGCTGCTTGAGATGAGCGAGCGGCTGGTTAACCGGATGAACGCGAGAGCCGCGGCAGACACGGTTCAGTTTGCACAAAACCAGGTAGATATTGCCGCCGCCAAAGCAAAAGACGCTGCAGCCGCATTGGCAACCTATCGTGATTCGTACACGGTTTTCGATCCTGACCGGCAATCTGCGCTGCAATTACAGCAGGTCACTGCGCTGCAAACGCAACTATTTGCCGCCCAAACCCAGTTGATCCAATTGCAGTCGATTGCTCCGCAAAATCCACAGATTCCGGTGCTCAAGACCAGCATTGCAACGCTTCAAAAGCAGATCGAAGGGGCAAATGGCGGCGTGACTGGCGGGAAGAATTCGTTGTCGAATAAGGCAGCTGCGTATGCGCGTCTGCAATTGGACTCGCAGTTTGCGGACAAGCAATTGGCCTCGGCAATGGCTGCGCTTGAAAGCGCGCGGGCTGAAGCGCAGCGGAAACAACTGTATCTGGAAAGGTTGGTTCAGCCGAATACGCCGGATGTGGCGATTGAGCCGAAGCGATTGAAGTCGATTTTTGAAGTGTTCGCGCTGGGAATGATCGTTTGGGGCGTGTTGAGTCTGCTGCTTGCTGGCGTACGCGAGCACCACGACTAAGGATTGGAAACCGTGCATCACGACACACCTTTCCTGAGATCGCTGCAAATTCAAATGCGTGTTGTAGGTGCGCTTTTGATGCGGGAGATTCTGACGAGATACGGGCGGCATAACGTCGGCTTTTTGTGGATCTTTTTTGAGCCGATGATGTTTACGTTGGGGGTCCTGGCGCTGTGGACCGCCACCAAAGCGACGCACGGATCGACGCTTCCTGTAACGTCATTTGCCGTAACGGGGTACTCCTCAGTTCTAATGTGGCGCAATTGTGCCAATCGATGTGCTCTCGCCATTCTGCCTAATCAGACATTGCTCTATCACCGCAATGTACGCGTGATCGACTTGTTTATGGCGCGGGTACTATTGGAGATCGCAGGGGCAACGATGTCCTTCGTTTTCTTGACAGCCTTCTTCGTGACCGTCGGGTTGATGCAGCCTCCACAAAACATCTCCATGGTCATCGGCGGTTGGGTGCATCTGGCTGTTTTTGGCAGTTCCGTCGGATTCATTGTGGGTGCGTTAAGTGAGCGAACCGAGACCGCGGAGCGCATCTGGCACACCATGGCGTATCTACTGTTCCCACTCTCTGGCGCTCTCTTCATGGTCGAGTGGATGCCCGCAAAGTTCCAGAAGATCCTTCTGCTTCTGCCAATGGTTCACGGGACAGAAATGTTACGCGGCGGCTATTTCGGATCGCTGGTTAAGGCGCACTACGATGTCAGCTACATGATTACGTGTGACTTGATTCTTATGTTCATAGGTCTCTTCCTCGTAAACGATGCTAGCAAGCGAGTCGAACCCGAATGATAGAACTCAAGGAAATTTGTAAGGAGTATCACACTCGGCAAGGACGCCGGCGCGTTCTTGACAGAATCAATCTGCGCGTCAATCCGGGCGAGAAGATTGGCATCCTCGGACGCAATGGCGCTGGCAAGTCGACGATGATCCGCATGATTAGCGGAGCCGAATTGCCGACATCGGGAAAAATCCGCCGCGAGATGAGTGTTTCCTGGCCCCTTGCGTTCGGCGGAGCATTTCAGGGCAGCCTCACCGGAATGGACAACCTTCGGTTCATCTGCCGCGTATACGGCGCTGACGCAAAGGCGGCGGAGCCGTTTGTTCAGGAGTTCTCCGAGCTCGGTTATTATCTGCGCGAACCGGTCAAAACGTACTCTGCCGGTATGCGCGCCCGCCTCGCTTTTGCCATTTCAATGGCAGTTGAATTCGATTGCTTTCTGATCGATGAAATTGTCGCCGTTGGTGATAGTCGCTTTCACGCCAAGTGCCACCACGAACTTTTCGAACGTCGAGCGGACCGGTCGCTGATAATCGTAAGTCACGACGCCGGATACATCCGTGAACATTGCAACCGTGCCGCAGTGCTTGTCGAAGGCAAACTCCACACCTTCGATCAAGTCCACGATGCCTATGCGTACTATCAGGAAAGCGTGAGTTGAGCGTACTTGCGCGGTACAACAATTGCCCCAACTGATCAAGACACTCAAAGCAGCCGCGCTCCAGTTCTCTGCGATTTGGTGGTTTCCATGCCAGGTAAAAGCCGCCAGGCGCGCGGTGATGACGCTTCAGTCAACTGGCACCACTAGCCGGCAATCAGCACGGCAATTACTTGTTGACGTCTCCATCATCGTCTCGCACGATGCAGGCACAGGCATCCAGCGAGTCGTCCGATCACTGCTACTGCAACTTCTGGACGCACCGCCGCCCGGGTTTAGAATTCGACCTGTCCAGGCGACAAGAAAGCAGCCATATCGCTACGCCGATAGCTACCTTGCTTCGTTGATCTCGTCCATGGAGGCACCAGAGAACGACTACGTTCAAGTATCTGAAGGCGATATTTTTCTTGGTCTTGATTTTGCCAGTCGTATTGCACCGCGGCGCCAATTTGATTTACTCAAATGGAGAGTGCAGGGTGTTCGATGTGCATTCGTTGTCTACGATTTACTACCCCTACTTCATCCTCAGTGGTTCACCCCGCGCTCACGTCGGTCATTCCGTCACTGGCTATCGACACTCGCAATACATGCGGACGCTCTCCTTTGCATTTCCAACTCAGTTTCAAATGAGACACGTAACTGCATGTCGCGTCGATTCCGTTTAACTGGCAACGAACCCTCAATTCAATGGTTTCATCTCGGCGCAGACCTTCCGTCTAACCACGTCAACGCACCCGCCATCGCTATGCATCCGGCGTCAGAAGTACGCCAGCGCGTCCTTATGGTGGGCACGATTGAACCACGCAAAGGTCACACACAGGCGCTTGATGCCTTTGATCTGCTATGGCGAAACGGTGTTGACGCAACGCTGATCATCGCGGGCAAGCAAGGCTGGGATGTCGAGCCGTTCATTGAACGAATGAAGAGCCATCCGGAAGCCAACAATCGGTTATTTTGGCTTCAAGATATCAACGATGCGCAACTGATAGCGCTCTACGCCGATCTTGACGGACTCATGATGGCGTCCGAGGCCGAGGGTTTCGGTCTTCCGCTGGTAGAAGCTGCGCAATATGGAATGCCCATGTTTATTCGCGATCTTCCCGTATTTCGCGAGGTCGCCGGGGAACATGCAACCTACTTTGCCGCCCAAAGTGCGGCTGAACTCGCCCCTCAACTAGCAAAATGGCTGGGCCAGTTGGAGCGCGGCATGGCGCCCCCCAGTCACGCCATGAAGTCGTTGACGTGGTCCGCGAGTTCCGAACAGTTAAAAGCATTGATTGCGGACATCGACGTTCCACGCTAACTCATCCAAAACGGCGGTACACGTCAAGCGTACGTTTTGCACACCGCTCCCAGGTTGACCTACTGGCAACCTGCAAGCCACGCGCTACTGCAGCCTCTCGCCACGAGTCATCGCACAAAACTTGCTCGATACCCTCGCATAGCAAGTCATGATCGTCGGGTTCGGCAAGCCAGGCCGAGCCGTCCGCGACTTCCGGCAGTGACGAAGAGTTCGAGGTCAAGGTCGGCACCCCACTTGCCATCGCTTCAAGCACCGGAAGGCCAAATCCCTCGTAAATCGACGGATAGAGAAATGCACGCGCCCCCGAGTAAAGCAACGGCAAAACCGCCTCCTCGACAAACCCTAGATACCGCAACCAGCCTTCCCGTTCGCCTCGTTCGATTTGCTCTCGCAGCGTTTCGCTTAGCCATCCGGCACTCCCGACCAAAACCAATGGATAGCGGGCACGTAACGCCGGAGTCAAATCGAGGTAGGCAGCTAGTAGACGATCAATCCGTTTGCGCGGTTCGAGCGTGGAAACACATAGCGAGTATTCCCCGTGTACAAGACCATAGCCGCTGAGGACACTTGCGACACCCAATACATCTCGAGGGCGAAACTCAGAACGTGCACCTAGACCGATGGCCGTAATGCGTTCCGAAGACCATCCAAAATAGTCGATGACTTCGCTGCGGGTCGCTTCGGAATCAGTGATCAGATGAGTTGCGCGCGCCAGTGTCGACGCAAAGCCTTTTTCGAAATGCCTGATTCGCGCCGCGGGATGAGTCTCCGGATACTTGAAAACTGAAAGGTCATGTACCGTCACGATGCCACTATCCACCGGCTCCGGCAAAAAATAGTTCGGAGAGTGGAAGACGTGTCCTCTCATTTCACGCCGCAGCCGCCAATGCCGCCAACTTTTGGGCGCACGCAAAAGCCAATGCTTGCGCTTGGCGATCGCCCCATTAGCGCCAGAGGGTCGCAGCAGATCCGCCGGATCGACGATCCACCGCCCAGCGAAGAAAAACCGCATTGAATCAAGATCGTCGTGCAACGTCTGATAATGGCTCGCCAACTCCCACGCGTATCGGCCTATGCCGGTCAGCGGCGGAACGAGTGCATCGACAGCCAGGATCAGTTTCACGCTGGACCTGCCCCCTATACCTCGGCGACCAGGTAGCACGCTATAAATCCATCGATTCCTGTCACCAGCGCCTCGAACATATTCCGCCCAAAAGTATTTCCAATTACCGATCCGTTCGGACGCGGCTTATGTCGCGCAGACGATCACCCCGACGTATCTATCGCTATGTCCCCCCAAGATTCGGCCGAACGGTGCCGACATCGTGGAATCAATTGTGTCGATCGGCTTATTGCGATGACACCTGATCCCAAACACCCTGGTCCATGGATACTTCCTCTTGCTTGTCCATATGACTGTCATCGCTCGACACATGACTGAGTTCACCGGTTTGGCAAGACTCAATCTCGATCAGTGAAATTTGCAAGTCACTCGTGTCCGTGACCCACACCCTAACCTCAAGGTCGCTGCATGGCGAATCAAGTAATACCGGCAAGATAACGAAACAACCCTCCGCATCTGGTTCACCAAGGGGACACCCAGCAAGAATCCTTTCGCCTTTGTCGACCGCAATATCTACATGTGCTCCTGCAACACCACCTTCGCCTGCAGTGCCGCGAATCACTATGCCATAGCAACCGGCAGCCAAACTAATATACGGTCCGAAAGTCAAATATCCGGGCTGTCCAGTACACACAATCTCATGGCCCTTGCGCTCTCCGATCTGCGTGTATAGACGTCTGTCACTGCCTCGGAATCGATGAAACCCCTCGTCAGAGCCTCCACGGTCCGCCTCCGACTCAATAGGTCTAAGGTGTATTTCCGCAGGCAGATAGGAATAGCCTGCAAACGCTTGCTTGACCTGATGAAAGACTTGGAACTCGCACATTACGTCGTGCCATGCGAGCTCCTTCACCTCATCCGATAAGCGCTCCGCGAAAGCAAAACCAGCGGTATATTTTCCGGCCGGAAGATGAGCAATCAAATTATGGGTTACACGATACTCGCCACTTGGCAACGACTGATGTGTCTGACCTAACAGCGTGCTGTTGATCCCAAACGCCCATCGACGATCGCTGTCGAATAAATGGATGCCCATTTCAAGGTCCATCACTTCCCGCGTTAAAGCAAAGTCGATATCGAACGTCATCGGCTGTCCGTGGCGAATATCGTATCCCTCACAAAGTATCGCTGCACTGATGGTGATATCCGGCGTAGTGACAACACGATCCATCTTTGGCTCGTATCTCGCCCACTTCGGCACGGTCAGCGACGTCGGTCTGGTTGACGCCTCTCGTGCGGTGGGTGCTTTCCAAGCCACCACCTCCGAGTACAGACGCAAGTCCAGCTGATTGAGCGCGACAATGCGTTCGCGCAACACAGGCGTTACCTGGTCTACGGCTCTTCGTACACTAGTAACGTTTACACGGGCAAGCTCATGCGGTGCAGGTATGCCAATCAGAGCGGCGACATCCGCAAGAAATTGCGGCATAGTCTCGTACACACCGACGACGTCATATTGTTGTATCGCAGCTAGCGCGTTCGCGACTTTCAAATCATCACACTCTGATCCATCGCCAAAAATGCGACAAAAGTGCTCGGTGTAAGGATTTGTGATCGACTCAAGGAATTCCGCAGAGCTCTGCCAACCTTCTGACGCCAAAAACTGTCGAGCTCCCTCTTTGAGGGGAATAGTATCTCGAGCTACACCCGCATCATTCAAGACATAAAATATCCACGAAATCGCTCTATCCACGGGCTCCCGGAAACACGTCATGTACTGGTAGCGAGGATCGAGTTGCTCCGAATTCTGAAAATGAACGTGCCCACTAATGATCGAGTACAGCCCACCTTGCCTCCGGATCAGATCGCGGTGATCCCCGTATAAGTTGGGGGAAACGCAACCCGGCCCCAAGACCTGCGTTAACCAGGCATTGACTGCCTGGCCCGCGGTCTTGGGAAGATGATCGAAAATTATCCGCCCGGGAAACGCACCATCAAAGAACCGCATTATTTTTTTCGCCTTAAATTAGAAGGAGAACCCAGCCTCATTGCGGCGAACATCTGCTTCCACCATCATTTGACATAGTTGTTCAAGCGTGGTCTTCGGCTTCCAGTCCAGTTCGCGCGTCGCCTTCTCGGGATTACCGATCAACAGCTCCACTTCAGCCGGGCGGTAAAACTTTGGATTGACTCGCACAAGCGTTTTGCCGCTCTTGCTGTCAACGGCCACCTCATTTTCTGCCGAACCGTGCCAGACCAAATCGAATCCCGCTGCCTTGCCCGCCATCGAAACAAAATCTCGAACGGTCTCAGTACGGTTGGTTGCCAGCACATACGTATCCGGTTTGTCAGCCTGCAGCATGCGCCACATCCCTTCCACATATTCCTTGGCGAAACCCCAGTCACGCTTCGCATCCATGTTGCCGAGTTCTAGCACGTCCAGTTTCCCAAGGCTGATCTTGGCCATACTGTCAGTGATTTTACGGGTCACGAATTCGCGACCACGGAGCGGGGATTCGTGATTGAATAAAATACCACTGCTCGCGAATATTCCGTAGCTCTCCCGATAGTTGATCGCCATCCAGTGCGCATACAGCTTGGCAACACCGTAAGGGCTCCGTGGATAGAACGGTGTCGATTCGATCTGTGGGATGGCCTGCACGTTCCCGAACATCTCCGACGTGCTTGCTTGATAGAAGCGGATCGACGGGTTGACGATACGGATCGCCTCAAGAAGGTTCACAGGTCCCAATCCAGTGATTTCTGCTGTGGTCACCGGTTGGTCAAACGACACACCGACAAAGCTTTGCGCCGCGAGGTTATAGACCTCGGTCGCACCAGTCGTCTGCAACAACCGGATGCTTGAACTCAAATCCGTTAGATCGTATTCGACGAGGTGCAGACCAGGGTTCTTATCGATCCCAAGCTCCTCAATTCGCCAAAAGTTGACGGAACTCGTACGGCGATAGGTACCGTAGACCGTATAGCCTTTCCCCAAAAGGAGTTCCGCGAGATAAGCGCCGTCCTGCCCCGTGATCCCCGTAATCAATGCAATATTTTTCATGGTAATTTCCATCATTAATCAACTATATGTTTCAACAACCCCGGATCCACCGTGTTACGCGATTTTTGCACTCGTCAGAAGAATTACCGTAAACATGCATAACCGGGCGCAGAACATCAAGAGCAACGCTGCCCGAAATTTGCTCTACATCGGTCCAAGACCTTGATATCAGCAGCAGCCGTCGGAACTCGGCCGCTTGCTGGAGGCGACGGTAACAACGCCTTCTTTTTGCTCCGCCCATTCGAAGAAGATTCAATCACTCTGACCTTGCCCCTGTTTAGCGAATCCCATAGCTGAGAGATTTATGCGGCTCGTCCCTGTTGAGCGGCGAACCAGTTTTTCTCGAACGTCATGGGGCTGACGTAGTCGA